>JAEWZB010000019.1 GCA_023395515.1 Bacillota bacterium | reverse complement strand
ATACGTCCAATTCAAAAAAAGTTGAGGTTTCGGACAGTCTGGCCCAGGGGTTTAACCCCCTCTAGCCCTACACTTAGTTACCCCAGAAAGCGCCGCAGAATGGCGGCGGCTTCGGCACGGGTGGCTGGGGCGGCCGGGTTCAAATTGCCCCGGTCGTCACCCTGGATAAGTCCTGTAGCGCAGGCCCACTGGAGAGCTGCAAAAGCATATTTCGAAATAGTCAGGGCATCATTATAGGAAAGAATGTTGGTGTCTTGGCCTGCGGAAACATCATAGTTCTTGTATCGGGCGTAATTATACAGCATCACTGCCAATTGTTCCCGGGTAATTTCCTGTTCCGGCGCGAAAAGTCCGTCACCTATGCCCTGGCATATTCCTTTAGCAGTAGCCCAGGCGGCGGCTTTTTCATACCAGGCACCAGCCGGTATATCGGAAAATAAGTTTTCATAAAGGCCGCTTTCCCCACTCATCCGGTACAGCAAGGTCACGAACATGCCTCGGCTCAAGGGGGTATCCGGGGCAAAAAGGTGGGAGGAAACCCCGAGCATAATACCTTTTCCGTAGACATATAAAACTTCATCATAAAACCAGTTCTCCTCCGAGACGTCCAAGAAGGGATTGTTAACCACCAGCGGTCCGGTTTCCTCATCCTCACTTTCCGGGAACTGCGGGACCTCTATAGCCTCGAAGGCAGCAGTTATAGTATGGGTTTGGCGTACATTTTCAAAAGTATAGGAGGTCACAGCTCCTAAGCTTTGGCCATCAGCCTCAACCTTTTTAATTTTATAGCCTTCATCCGGTGTAATGGTAAAGGTCTGACTCTGCCCTTCCCGTACGGACACATTACCGGAGGGGGAGATTTTTCCTCCCGGGCCTGCCGAGGCCTTTACAGTATAATGGGAGGTAGAACTGCCCCCTCCGCCACCGGACCGGGTGGTAAATGTCACATTAGCTCCGTAGCCTGTTCCTTGGCTGTTAATAGCATAAGCCCGCACATAGTAAGTGGTTCTCGCCGTAAGTCCGGTAACCTCCGCCGTGAAACCGCCCATACCGCTGCCCGCCGTTACTTTAATCACACTTGGCCCACCAATACTGGGGTTAGGCGCAGTTGCGTAAACAAAGCCCCGTTCTGTTACCGCCGCCCCGCCGTTGGATGTAATCCGGCCTGCTAACGTGGCCCCGAAAACCGTAACACCGTAGACCGCCTCTGTTACTACCTCAGGCATAACCGGTCCGGGAGCAGGAGGAACCACCGTCAGCATGGCAGCCGCAGAATTAGCACGGCCGGCCAGGCTGGCCGCTGCACAGCGGTATTGATAGCCGTCTTGGGTCATGTCAACCGAAGTAATATCGTACCTATCCCCAGTAGCTGCAGTAATATCGTTCCAGCTTCCGCCTACATCAGTTGAAAGCTGCCATTGCAGCTCATAAGGCGCAGGCTCTCCGGCTTCCACCGTCACCGAGAAATAAACTGCCTCCCCTACTGTTTTAGTTTGATCTAAGGGATGGGTAAGAAAACGGGGCAGTGTAATGCTGCGCACCTCGGCAAAATGCGAGGTAAAGTCTGCAGCCTCATATCCCCCGCTGTCTTTATCCGGCACATAGGCAACAGCAAGGCTGCCAGTAAAAGCGTCTGTCCCGATTACCGGCGCAGGGGAGCCGGTAAACAGCACAGTACTCAAACTGCTGCAGTCGTTGAACATGTAGGATGAAATTGCCACACCCGCCGGCAGCCGGACGATTTCTATGTTGCTGCAGAATCTAAACGCATGATAGCCAAAAGAGGGCTGCGTATAGCCGCTTAGGTCGATTATACCGTCGATAAGCATTCCGTTTCCTACCCCCAAGGTTTTCAAGCTGCTGCACTTGTAAAACATCTCTGTTGAAATTGATGCACCCACCGGCAACCGCACGGCTTCTATGCTGCTGCATTCATAGAAAGCAGTCTCACCGAAAGAAAGCGGAGTATAGCCGCTTAGGTCAATTACACCATCTTCAAATTCCCCATTTCCTACTACCAAGGTTTTCAAACTGCTGCAACCCAAAAACATGGAACTAGGAATTGCCGCACCCTCCGGCAACCGAACGGCTTCTATACTGCCGCAGTCAAAAAACACATGATTCTTAAAGGAGGCCGCACCCCTTAAGTCAACCACACCGTCTTCAAACGCTCCATTTCCTACCATCAAGGTTTTTAATTTGCTGCACCTGTTGAACATGGATATGGGAATACCCTTACCGGCCGGCAGCCGCACGGTTTCAATGCTCTGGCAACCATAGAATGCATTATGTTGAAAGGAGACCGCATCGCTTAGGTCAATTACACCATCTTTAAGCGCTCCGCCCCCTACTACCAAGGTTTTCAAGCTGCTGCACTCGTAAAACATCTTTTCTGAAATTGCAACACCCGCCGGCAGCCGGACGGTTTCTATGCTGCTGCAGCCCTCAAACGCCTCACTGGGAAAGCTGCCGCTAAAGCCGCTCAGATCCAAAGTCACCAAGTGGTTCAAGTGGTTTTTGATAAATGTGTAATCAGCAGATGCCATCCCACCGGTAATTTTCAGACTAGTTACCACCGAGTAATTATAAGGCGGCGATTGGCCAAACTCAGCTACTAAGTCATCCTCAATCCAGCTTTGCAGACTGCTATTAGGATCGTCATATTCAAATACGCCTCCAATCACAACCGCCTGGGCTGCAGCCGGTAACAGCACTACCAGCAGTGCCGTACATAATATTATGCTTAATAAACCTTTCCTGGGCATTTTACTTCCTCCCTGTCTGATTAGAATTAATTCGCCGGGCCTCACAGCAGCAGACCCCGATAAGATCATACGGCGTTTGTTCCCGGTAAAACCAGCCACAGCCCCCGCAATCGCCAGGCAGCCCTTCTCCCGAAGCGTTAGGCCTGGCATGGGGACAGCTCTCTTGCACCGCCGTGGCAAAGGGGCGCCCGTCCTCAGTATATTCCGGCTGTTTTCCAAAGTCCGGATAAGCCGGATAAGTCTCGTCAAATTGCTCATCATATTCAAGATAAACAGGAAAGCTGCGGCCTCCCACCCGAAATACCTTATATAGCTGTTTTGGTTCAGGCTTCATTCCCGTACCTTCCTTTTTTCCATATAAAAAGCCCCTATGATAGCTTTTCATTACCAGCATAGGGGCAAATTGCAGTTTTCGGTAGTGACCTTTCCCTTAATAAAAGTCACTTTTTAGGGTAAAACACACCCATGAGCAGCCGCTTCTACGGTATCTAGATTACAAAACATACTTGGCCAGCTCATCCCGGCCGGAGATAAAGAGCTTACCGTAGATTTCCAGCATGATGTTTTTAAGCCTGCCCACGGAAATATAATGCTGCCGGGCGATTTGGGCATAGGGAACCCGCCGGGCTGCCAACACGGCTATATGGTATTCCCGCAGGGAGAGAATAAGGGTAATGTTATCCTTGGTGAATTGGTTATGGAAGCTAATCCAGTTTTTCCAGGTATGCTGCCATTGTTGGAGAACCGGGTCATAATAGTCAGGAAACTCCTGTTCCAGACACCGTTCCATCAAGCCTCCCAGTGTAGTTACAATTTCCGCAAAAGGCGTGATCAAGCCGTGGGGTAAAGCAATGCCCATGGCTTCCAGCAGATAACCGGAGGCCTCCCGGGGACGTTCCAGGTAGTGACAGGCCACCGCACACATCAGCCGCAAATAAATATCATAAATTGTGATGGTCTGCGGCGATGAGCTTAAGGATAGGGCAGTCTGGGCTACTGCCAGCATAGCCTCAAAGCGGCCCAGACAGTTGAAATATTTGGCCCGCAGGTAAATGGCATTAAGCCTGGCCGCCGAGGGGAGATTATCTAAATCCCCGGCCTTAAGCCATTCAGGAGCCAGGTTGGGAGCAATCACACTCACAGCGGCGGTGCCCAGTGAAAGTTCCGCCACCGCCGCTATATTACTGCCCGGATGGGATTTCAGGTAATTTTTCAGATAAGATTCCAGTTCCGTATAAACAGCATAATCTCCCCTGCTGATGGCAGCGGCAATAGCGGCTGGGCACATGCGCAGTCTGGCAGCCTCATCCCCTTGAGTTTTACCATAGCAGGCCATGGTCCGGGCAAAATCACCCCGCAGGTAGGCCAATTCTCCCTCATATACGTTTCGCAGCCGGTCTTCCCTCACAATATTCAAAATCCCGTCCGGGTTATTGGCAGGCATTGGCATGGTGGTGGCAGCAAAAATGCGGGATAAATCGGCTGAAAGGCTATAGGCAGATAGCTCCTTGTCCCGGCGCGGGTCGGCTGGTTTGGGGATATCAGCCGGAATCATCCACGACCGGCCATATTTTTGAGCATCCGGTATACGGTTACCGGCTAAAAGCCGCTGGACCTGACGGGAAGAAATACCCCATTTTTGGGAAGCCTCCGCAGTTGATATGTATTTCAATTCCTCTTAAGCCACCCTTCTGCCAGAAAATTATATATTAATTATAGTCGTTTAAGCGACTAGTTGTAAATAAATAGATATTTTTATCCGGCAGAATTTTTAATATTTCATCTGATAAATTTTTATATCTTTATAGTAATGATTTAAAATTTGCTCATAGTTATTATCGTCTTTAGCCATGCCGTTGGCTCCATATTGACAAAGCCCGGCTCCGTGGCCATAACCTCTGGTATTAACAGTAATTCCTTTGGGACCAAGAGTAAGCTTTACCCAGGTGGAAGGCAGACTTAATAATTCTCTGAATTTAGCCGCACTAAACTTTTTTTCATCAACATTCATTTCTAAAGCCCGGCCTGAACTGCTATAATTATTAACCTTGATTTTGCTTTGCGGGGAAAGCTTAGCTCCTAAAGCCTTATTAATATCCTGGTAAGAAAAGACCTGTACCGTAGAATAATGTTTAGACTCTTTACAATAGGGACATTTTACTGATTGCAAATAGGGCACCTTATTTCCCCAAGCCTCCTCGCCGCTTACAGTTTGACCTCCACAGGTAGAGTGATATACGGCATCTATAGGTTTATGATCAAATAACATTACCACCCCTTCCGTCTCCCGTACAGCTTGTTTTATTTTAGTTAATAATTTTTCACTGTTCTGGGGATGACGCCTATTAAACTCCGCTGGGGAAACATATGCCTGACAAGTAGTAATATCATCCGATAGATTGGCCCCTTGGGGATAAGAGTGCTGATCTATTAATTTGCGCAAAGCATAAGTTCTGGCACAAACCGCCTGAGCCTTTAAAGCCTCAAGCTCAAAACTAGCCGGCATTTCTGCGGCTACACATCCTATTAAATATTCCTCCAAACGCATTTTTTCAATCTTTTTTTCCTGACTTAGGTATAGCTTAATATAAGGATCTTTAGGGATGTCCTCTTTTATACACCCCTTAAACCAGAAAGCCAGCAACAGCAATGTAATGGTGCTAACGATAATTATTAAATACTTATTTTTTTTCATATTCTAATAATATTAATAATCTCACCATATATGCTTACCGCTTTAAGTAAAAAACGTATGCAAAGAATTATTTCTCCATACGTCTCTTCTTTATTAAATCTTATTTTTTCATCAAAAAGATAGTTTTGTTTAGCTCCGGCTAATCCGAGCCCCTAAATGACTTAATTTTTCAATTATATCCTCATAACCCCGGTCAATATGTTCGCTATTGCAAATAGTACTCTCTCCGTCAGCAACCATAGCGGCAATTAATAGTGCTGCCCCGGCTCTAAGGTCGGTAGCCTTTACCGTAGCACCGGTAAGTTCATAGGTCCCTTTAACTATAGCAGTTCTGCCTTCAGTTTTAATTTTAGCCCCCATTCTTAACAATTCCGGTACATGCATAAACCGGTTCTCAAAAACTGATTCGGTAATAACACTGCTTCCATCGGCACCGCTTAAATAAGCCATAAATTGAGCTTGCATGTCGGTAGGAAAACCGGGATAAGGTAAAGTTTTAATATATACCGGGTTTATAGGTTGATCTCTTTTAACCGTTATACTATTTTCATATTCTTTTAAAATAGCTCCGGTTTCTATCAATTTGGCGCTAATAGCTTTAACATGTTCGGGAATTACATTTTTAATTGTTACTTCTCCGCCAGTGGCCGCAGCCGCTACCATATAAGTTCCGGCTTCGATACGATCTGGTATAGGAGTATAATTAACCCCGTGCAGTTTTGCTACCCCTTCTATCTTAATTACATTACTGCCGGCTCCAATTATTTTCCCGCCCATCTGATTAATGAAATTGGCTAGATCCACTACTTCCGGTTCTAGAGCCGCATTTTCAATATAAGTAGTGCCCTCGGCTAAAGTGGCTGCCATCATGATATTTTCGGTGGCTCCTACACTGGGAAAATCTAAATATACATGATTCCCTTGAAGTTTTTTGGCTTTAGCAACTACATCACCACTAGATAAACTAATATCCGCACCTAAAGCTTCAAAACCCTTTAAATGCAAATCAATAGGTCTGGTTCCTATAGCACATCCCCCTGGTAATGAAACTCGAACCTCCCCTTTTTTAGCTAAAAGAGGGCCCATTACTAAAAAGGATGCTCTAATCTGCCTGACTAAATTATACGGAGGGCTACTGGATGTAGGGTTTCCCTCGAAAGAAATATTTTTGTCCTTCCAAGTAACTTTAACTCCCATAGCTTTTATAAGTTCTGAAATTACATATACATCTTTAATATTGGGCACGTTATTAATAATTACTTCATTTTCAGTTAATAGAGAGGCTGCCAATATAGGTAAAATTGCATTTTTAGAAGAACTTACTTCTACCTCTCCCTGTAATTTTGCATGACCGTTTATTTTTATTTCCATAAAACCACCTCCCTTAATATTCGCCTAAAATTAATGGGGACCCGATTATAATATTAGTTTGGTGTTTAGACTCATCATTTTGGACAGCGATTTGAATATTTATATCCCTATTGTTAACTTTAATACTAGGAACTATTTTCGCTAACTCTTGGCTATATCCCGTACCGCTGCAAGTATTACCATCAATATATAAATCTGGATCTTCTACTTTTAAATTTTTCATCATTACATTAAGTAATTCCTGACTTCCCTGGGCATTAACTGGCATATTTAAAGAGCCGGTATATTGATAATAATAAGTCCAATGCAAACCAATAATATTATTAAGTTTTGCCGGAATTCCTGGCAAATTTGATTCTTCATTGGTAATCAGGTTAACAATAAAATAGGTTTCCTTAGTTGTTTCATTAGATTCCATTATAAAATGGTACTTTATGGTTTCGTAAGTTGTTTCATAACTAAGAATAGTTGAATTATCATTGCTTTCAAATCCAAACTTATTTTGCTCTGCAGGCAGGTTAAGGCTGCGCAAGATATTAAGTAAGTAGGAATTTAATTCTGTTTTAGATGAAGTTGTTTTTATTTTTGCCCAACAATCTAAACGAGATTCTAGTGAATTTGCACCGATTGATGCAAAAGATAGGTAATATGGTGATTGTTTTTCTATTTGTTTTCCTACTGTATAATCGATTCCGTAATTGCTCATCATACATAAAAAAATAAATAGACCTATATAAATTATGATTTTTTTCATTATTTTCCCTCCCCTTAAAAACCGCATATCTTGATTTTTGCCATAGAAATTACTACTTATTCGTTAAATCTGAAAGCATTTCTAGTATATTTGGCAGTAGCAATTCACGACTTTTCAAAATATTTGCCATTTTTAAAAAGGGTTATTGGTTAATATGCCGAATAAAAGAGAATAAATAAATTTTTTTATTTTTTTCATACTATCAATTGCACTACATACCTTTTAACAAGGACTATCATACCGACATCACCCCTAAATCATTACTATTTATTAATACATAACTATAGCAGCCTACTACATGACTAGCAGGGGGTATAAAATCTTATTTTTTATAAAGGGGCGCTAATTATGAATATTAGAAGAAAACTCACGATTAATAATATATTAATCTTTGTATTGCTATTGTCTTTAAGTGGGTTAGTAATTGTATTTACGGTAGGAAATATTATTAGAAACAACACCGAAGCGGAATTAATCTCTACTACTGATACTATTTCTGCTTTAGTCGAGACTAGTTTGGAAAGTAATATTTATAATCATTTAAAATCTATTGCCGAGAAAAATAAACAAGTAATAGAGGCATATTATCAAGACTATCAAAGTGGCCAAATCAGTGAGGCTGAAGCTTGGCAAAGGGTTAGAACTTTAATTACCAGCCAGTCTATTGGTGATACCGGCTATATGTATGGGGCTAATTTAAAAGGAATTGCTACTATCCATCCTTTCCCGACGGTAGAAGGCCGGGACTTTTCGGGTATGGAATTCGTAGAAAAGATGAAAAAGCAACCGGTTCAATACCAAGAATATATGTGGAAAAATACTGCTGATGAAGAAGAAAAGCCTAAAGCGCAATATTCAGAGTACTTTGAGCCTTGGGATTTATTAATCGTAGCTTCCACCTACAAATCTGAATTTAATACCTTAGTTGATATTGAAAGCTTGGAAAAGGCTATATCCCAACGTCATTTTGGGCAATCCGGATACGTTTTTGTCTTAGATAATCAAGGAACTGCTCTTATTCATCCCACTCATAAAAATCAAAATCTATCCGATTTAACTGATGATGATGGTAATTATTTTATTCAAGAAATTCTACAAGAGAAAACGGGACAAAAGGTTTACCCCTGGAAAGATACCGCGGAAGCTGAGCCTAGAGAAAAAATCGCGGTATTTAGACATATTGAAGGGTTAGACTGGATCATAGTATCTTCTGTTTATGATGATGAAATTCTCAGCAGTCTAGGTACTATTAAAATGATAATATTATTAACCCTTTTGGCCGCTATAATACTAGCTATCGGGGCTAGTTCCTTAATGGCGTTTTCTTTTACTAAACCCTTATTAGTTATTCAGCAAGCTCTCCAAAAAGCTAGCGAAGGTGAACTTGATCAACAGGTGGATATTAGGAGAACTGATGAATTGGGCCGTTTAGGCCGGGATTTAAACATTATGATAAAAAAACAGCAGACCCTCTTAGAATTAATTAAAAATGCTTCCCGGGAAGTAAGTAATTCGAGCAATAATTTGTCCATTCAAGGCGAAAATATAGCGACTACTATGGAAGAAACCTCGGCTTCTACCCAACAAATTGCAGCAGGTATGGAAGAAGTATCGGCTGCTATTGAAGAAATTACCGCTTCCACCCAGGAAGTAACTTCTATGTTAAGTACCTTTAATAAAAGCTTAATCGAAGGTAGTGAGCAAGCCCACAATATAAAAGAGCGGGCTATTAAGATTCAGCGTAATGCAGTAAATGCTAAAAATACCTCGGTTGATATTTACGAAAACATCCAAAAGGAAGTTAATTCGGCCATGGAAGAGGCTAAAGTAGTAGAAGACATTTCCAACCTGGCCCAAAATATTGCCAATATCGCTAATCAGACTAATTTATTAGCTTTAAATGCCGCCATAGAAGCAGCCCGAGCCGGCGAAAATGGCCGGGGCTTTGCAGTTGTAGCTGATGAAGTTCGCAAACTGGCCGAGGATTCTGCTAATACGGTGGCTAGTATTCAATCTATAACTCATCAAGTACGGAGTTCAATTAATAATCTAATAGACAGTTCCAGTAAATTATTAAGCTTTATCAATACCGATATTTTACGGGATTATAATGCTATGGAAGCTACCGGGGAACGTTATTATCTTGATTCCAATGCTATCTTTGAGCTTACTAATACCCTAAGTAAGGATATTGAATATATAGCTAAGTCTATGGAGGAAATTAACCGGGCGGTGGAGGCTAATTCTTTAACTATTAATGAATCTACTAATGGAACCCAAGAAATTGCCCGAGCTTCTGAACAAGCTGCCCAGTCTGCCATTACCATACATGAAGTAGCTCATAACTTAGAGGAACATGCTGAAAAACTAAATCAACTTTTATCTCAATTTAAACTTTAACTAATACGTTTTTACTTATACGCCCAGTTTGAGCATACCTTTTCTAACCTGTGTTCAGGGCTATCCCTCCGGTTGGAAGGCTAGTTCCACTTTTGATCATCTAGATGAGGTATGCTTTAGCATGAAATTCTCCTATTTCCGCTTAGGTTCAATTAGAAAAACTCGGCATGCGCCAAGTCCTTAGACGCCCTATCGGGCACATCACCTATGCTCTCTTTAGTCGAAAGGCCAAAGCCTAGTTTTTCTTGTACTATCAACCTTAGAATTGTTATACTTGCTGATAGTACAAAAAAAAGAAAGCCTAAATAAAGCTTTCCCCATTAAGTAAAATTCCTCATTTATTCTTTTATCGGTTCAATTAGCTCTTCTTCAACAGCTAACTGTTCTAAGTTAATTTCTTCTTTCTTTTGAGCTTCTTCCATTTCTCTGATAAATTGTTCTTTACGCTGTTTAGCGACTAAAGCTTTTTTTTCAAATTTTACTGACTGCCGCCATATCAGAATGCCAAAAACAATCGAAACAATAAACACGCTGCCAATTAATATTAAGAATGGAATTTTCATTACGTTTTTCCCACCTATCTTGGGTGTTTATTAAATATATATTTCCCCTTATTCTTGGTCATGCCATAATTCTTCCTCAGTCTCTTTTTTCTGTTTTTCTTTAGCTTTAGCAGCTAATGCCCGCTGTTGTACTTTATAGGTGGTTTGCCATAAGATTAGATAAATTAGCCCTTTGAGCAAATAGTACATTAGTGTAACTATAATTAGACTTTTTAACATGTTTTCCATTAGCTATACCCCGCTGACTCCCCCCGCTAATTAACCAAATATATTCCATTATACCATTTGCAAAAGCCGGAAGACATTTATTTATGCTCCCGGCTTTTAAATTTATTGGTCGAACTTGGCATCTGCTGCCCTTAATCTAGTAATGGCTCTTTGAAGTGACATGTGGGCTCGAGTATAGTTTATATTTTCATCTCGTTCTGCTATACGTCTTTCCGCCCTTTCCTTCGCAGCCTTGGCCCGAAGAATATCAATCTCATCTCCGTCTTCCGCTGTCTCCGCAAGTATTCTGGCTGTATTATCTACAACTTCTATAAAGCCACCACTTAAGGCCATACGTTTTTGGCTGCCACCAGCGTCTTTATAACGCAGAACCCCAATTTTAAGTGCTGCCACTAGTGGTGCGTGATTACGCATTACACCCAGTTCACCTTCAACACCGGGAGCAACCATAAACTGAACTTCGTCTTTAAAAAGAATTTGTTCAGGAGTTACTACTTCTAACATGAAGGTGTTTTCTGCCATAGATTACGCCTCCAGTCTTTTAGCTTTGGCAATCGCGGTATCTATATTTCCTACCATTAGGAAGGCTGCTTCCGGTAGGTTGTCATGTTTACCGGCCAGAAGTTGTGCAAATGAGTCAACCGTTTCAGCGATAGGAACATAAATACCCGGATTACCTGTAAACTGTTCCGCAACGTGGAATGGTTGGGATAAGAATCTCTGGATTTTTCTAGCTCTGGTAACTATGAGCTTATCTTCGTCAGATAGCTCATCCATACCTAGAATAGCTATAATATCTTGTAATTCTTTATATCTTTGTAAAATCTGTTGCACACCACGAGCTATAGCATAATGTTTGTCACCGATTATTTGTGGATCCAAGATTCTGGAAGTTGAATCCAGAGGATCAACTGCCGGATAGATTCCCAGCTCAGATATAGCACGAGACAAAACTGTTGTAGCATCCAGATGCGCAAAAGTTGTAGCCGGGGCTGGGTCAGTTAAGTCATCCGCAGGAACATATACTGCTTGAGCCGAGGTTATAGAACCTTTACGGGTAGTAGTAATACGTTCTTGCAACAGACCCATGTCAGTTGCCAGGGTAGGCTGATAACCAACCGCAGATGGCATACGGCCTAATAGAGCCGACACTTCGTTACCTGCTTGGGCAAAACGGAATATATTATCTATAAATATAAGCACGTCTTGACCGCCCACATCACGGAAATATTCAGCTATAGTCAGACCAGTTAAACCAACCCGCAGACGAGCTCCAGGCGGCTCATTCATCTGTCCATAAATAAGTGCACACTTATCAATAACGCCTGACTCAGTCATTTCTTCCCATAGGTCATTTCCTTCACGGGTACGCTCACCAACACCGGTGAAAACCGAATAGCCACCATGTTCATAAGCAATGTTTCTTATAAGTTCCATAATTATAACGGTTTTACCAACACCGGCTCCGCCGAATAGACCTATTTTTCCACCCTTAGCATAAGGACAAATCAGGTCAGTAACTTTAATTCCTGTTTCCAACATTTCGGTGGCCGGCATTTGGTCAACTAATGCTGGTGGCTTGCGATGAATTTCCCATTTTTCTTTAGTAGTTACGGGACCTTTTTCATCAACTGGTTCACCAAGTACATTTAATATTCTACCTAGGCATTCATCACCTACTGGTACGGTAATGGAAGCACCGGTATTAGTCGCTTTCATACCTCTCATAATACCATCGGTAGGATTTAATGCTACGCATCTTACGGTATCATTTCCGAGTAGCTGCATAGCTTCCAGAGTAACATCAATTTTTCTAGCAACTTTGCTATTCTGTTCATCAGATGTTATGGTTATAGCGTTCATTAGATCAGGTAATTCACCGGGCTTAAAGCGAATATCAACAACCGCGCCTATAACCTGGGTTACCTCTCCATATGTTACGTTCGCCATCCTCTACTTTCCTCCTTTATTGAGAGCTTCGGCGCCACCAACAATATCCAAGATTTCATCTGTAATGGCTGCTTGTCTAACTTTGTTCATTTCCATAGTTAGATTATCAATAATTTCACCCGCATTTTCTGTAGCATTACCCATAGCAGTCATCCTGGCTCCATGCTCACTAGCTTTAGCTTCCAGCATAGCATGGTAAATTTGGCTACCTATATATCTTGGTAATAATGATAGCAGGATTTCCTCCGCACTAGGTTCATAAATATAATCAACATAATGCTCTTCAGTCTCTGTGCTGGGAGGTTCAATAGGCAAGATTTTAGTTACGGTTGGAATCTGCCTTATGATATTAACAAAGCGAGCATAGACTAAATAAACTTCATCCAGCTCCTGGTTTTCGTAGGCATTAGTAATATATTGGCCTATTTCCCTAGCGTCTGCATAGCTAATATTATCACCGAGATTAGTAAATTCAGCGTCTACGCCACCACGTTTGCGGAAAAAGTCTCTGCTTTTCCGTCCTACAGCTATTATACTATTTCCCACGTTACGGGTATCTTCAGCCATAGCAGAGGTAGCCATACGAATAATGTTAGTATTGTAAGCTCCACATAGTCCCCGGTCAGCAGTAACTACTATATAACCAACTTTACGGACTTCTTCTCTTTTATCAAGCAATGGGTGCTTAACATCATAAGCTACTCCAGCTAGTCTGGCTAATGTATCCTGCAACGTTTCGGTATATGGCCTTGAGGCTTCAGCACTTTCCTGAGCACGGCGCAACTTAGCAGCTGCCACCATTTTCATGGCTTTGGTAATCTGCTGAGTATTTTTAACGCTGCGTATTCTCCGCTTGAAATCTCTTACTGCACCTGCCATTAAAATTTCACCACCTAAACTGCGAAAGTGGACTTGAATTCATTTATAGCAGTAGTTAGTTTTTGCTCTAAGTCGCCGTCTATTTTGGCGCCACCTCTAATAGTGCCTAGAACATCGGAATAAGTACTACGCATGAATTTTAAGAAATCAATTTCGAATTCTCCCACTTTATCATTGGGCAGGTCATCTAAAAATCCATTAACTCCTGCAAATATAACTACTACCTGTTCTTCTACCGGCATTGGTTGATATTGACCTTGTTTTAGAACTTCAGTTACCCTTTCACCTCTAGTTAGTCTGGCCAGGGTAGCTCTATCAAGATCAGAACCGAATTGAGCAAAAGCAGCTAGCTCACGGTATTGAGCCAAGTCTAGACGCAACTGACCTGCAACTGATTTCATCGCTTTAGTCTGAGCCGCACCACCAACCCGGCTTACGGATAATCCCGCATTAATAGCTGGTCTTTGTCCGGCATAGAAAAGGTCAGTTTCCAGATATATTTGCCCATCAGTTATGGATATAACGTTAGTAGGAATGTAAGCTGATACGTCACCAGCTTGAGTTTCTATAATCGGTAGGGCCGTTATAGAACCACCACCATGATCTTTATTTAGCTTACAAGCTCTCTCCAGCAACCTGGAGTGAAGATAAAAAACGTCCCCGGGATATGCTTCACGTCCGGGAGGACGACGTAGTAGCAGTGACATTTCACGGTAGGCAACCGCATGTTTGGAAAGGTCATCATAAATTATTAAAACATCGGCTGATTCACTTTCCATAAACTCTTCCGCCATAGCTACACCAGCATAAGGAGCTATATATAGTAATGGGGCAGGTTCAGAAGCAGTTGCTGCAACTATAATGGTGTAATCTAAGGCACCCATTTCTTCCAGTTTAGCAGCAATACCTGCTATAGTAGATTGTTTCTGGCCTATGCCTACATATATACATATCATGTCTTTCTTATATCTTTGGTTAATAATAGCATCTATGGCTATAGCTGTTTTACCTGTTTGGCGGTCACCGATAATTAATTCCCGCTGTCCTCTGCCAATAGGCACCATAGAATCTATAGCTTTTAATCCGGTCTGCATGGGAGTGTCAACTGGTGAACGAGTTACAACCCCAGGCGCAACACGTTCCATGGGACGGAATTTGTCAGTATTAATCGGACCTTTTCCGTCTATAGGCTGACCAAGTGCGTTAACAACTCTCCCTAGCATGGCTCTGCCGGTTGGTACCTCCATGATTCTGCCAGTAGCTTTAACTACATCGCCTTCTTTAATATGCGAATATTCACCTAGAAGAACGGCTCCAACATTATCTTCTTCAAGGTTTAGAACCAATCCGAAGGTTCCTCCGGGGAATTCTAATAATTCGCCAGCCATGGCACCCTGTAATCCGTACACACGGGAAATACCGTCACCAACATATATAACAGAGCCCACATTGCTGACCTCGACCTCGGATTGGTAGCGCTCAATCTGCTGTTTTAATAACGCGCTAATCTCTTCAGGCCTAATACTCATTTATGTGCTCACCCCTATCAATGATTAACTTATCTTCGCTTGTTTTAGTTGTAATCTTAGCATCTCTAGCTTTTTAGCCACGGTACCATCTATAATCTGGTCACCGATTCTGATTTTCACCCCTCCGATGAGTGCAGGATCGACACTTTGTTTCAGCTGTACCGTTTTGCCGGTTGAGGCTGATAGCTTTTCCGCCAAACTTTTGACTTCTTGTTCTGAAACCTCATGGGCCGAAATAAGCTGGGCTTTAGCAATGTTACGAGATTCATCAGCCAAGTCTTGATATTCTTCGACGATTAGTTCTATGTAGGCCTCACGTTTCTTATCAATGACCATCAGCAAGAAATTCAAAGTTACTGATGAAATACTGGCAGCGAAAATTTGACTGATAATTTCTTTTTTGTCTTTAGCCGGAATAAGAAGATGGTCTAAATATTCTTTCAGACTATCTAACTCCTTAATGGCTTGTACTATTTTTTCTAGTTCCTGCTGATATTCATCAATTTTGTTATTGTCTTGGGCAATGCTAAAAAAAGCTTCAGCATAGCGCCTAGCGACGCTCTTATTTAACATAATAGATCGCCCGCCTCATTAACAAAGTCTTTCACCATTTTTTTGTGGTCATCTTCAGTAATAGCTCTGCCTAAAACTTTTTCCGCTGCAAATAGTGCCAGGCTGGCTGCCGTATCTTTAAGTTCTATTTTAGCCTGTTCTGTGGCAGCTTCTATCTCGGCAGTAGCTTTACTTTTAATATTCGTAGCTTCCTCTTGAGCCTTAGTAATAATTTCGGTTTTTGCATCCTCTGCAGCTTTAGTTGCACGAGCTACAATTTCTTGAGCTTCTTTACGGGAATCGGTTAAGTTAGTTTGAGTTTCCTTTCTCATTTGTTCCACTTCTACCTTAACTTCTTCCGCATGTTTTAAAGAACTCTCAATCTTATTAGCACGTTGTTCTAACATGGCATTAATCGGACCAAAGGCAAATTTATATAATAGAGCTAGTAATATAAAGAAGTTGACTGCTGTCCAGCCTATTACATAGATGTTTCCGAATCTAGGAGTTGCACCTGAAGGTGCATTAACCGGCAGATTTCCGCCAGATGCCATGCAGAAGGTTGCAAATCCCATTAGCATTACCATGGTTAAAAGGAGGACTGACAAATAAAATCCTTTGTTCCTCTTCACGGATGTGCTACCTCCAATCTTAAGCAAATAGTATTTGTGGCGATAGGGTGCATAAATTTAATATTCGAGCCACCTATCGCCCGCAAATCTAACCCTTTAGAAGTATAATGATTAAACTTTACCAACCAGCATGAATGCAATTAATAGTCCATAAATAGTCAGAGTTTCAATAAAAGCTAGGGTAATGAATAGAAGAGTTCTAACGTCTCCTCCAACTTCCGGTTGTCTAGCGATAGCTTCAAAAGCTTTACCGCCAGCAACACCCATTCCTATACCTCCACCTATACCAGCAATTGATACAGCTAGACCAGCACCTAATGCTACGCCCATTTTTTTCCCTCCTTTCATACTAATACCTTATTTGGAGCCAAATATATATTTATTTAATGACCCTCACTTGTTGCTGCAGCTATATAACTAGCTGACAAGATAGTAAATACTATCGCTTGGATAGCGCCTAATAATAAGCTTAGACCCATAACTGCCGATGGAATTACAAATGGAGCTAAAAATATTAAGAAAGCTATAACCATTTCTTCACCAAATATATTACCGAATAGACGGACGGTGAGAGATAATGGATGAGCAACCTCTTCGACTAAATTTAATGGTAACATTAAAGGACTTGGGCTAATGAAATGTTTAAAATACCCGCCACTATGTTCGATTAAACCAGCCACATGAACTGAGAAAAATGTGATAGCCGCGAGAGTTAGAGTAACGTTCCAGTTACTTGTAGGCGGTTGGAAGCCTGCAACATGACCAGCTCCTGGAATTAGGCCACTGTAGTTACTGATGAGAATAAATAAGAAAAAACAAGTGAGTAGAGGAGCCCACTTTTTAGCGACATGCTCTTTATCCATAAGTTGGGTAAAGAAATCATAGGTCCAAACTATCATAGCTTCAAAGGCATTCTGCAAGCCACGAGGAACTATTTGCATTTGTTTTGTAGCCGAAAATGCAATAATAGCTATCAAACCAATAATAACCCATTCGGTCACAATCAAATGATCGACCGGAATAGGTCCAAAATGGAAAAGGGCACTATCCCACATACCAAATATCATTTTTTTCCCCCCCTTCTAATGATATTTTTACCGTTCTTTGGCACCTTCTAACCAAATAAAAAATCATAATCAAAGTTATTTCCTGTAACTTTGAATGATTACAGTAATAATTATTCATTTGTATTGTTTTTGTTATTTTTGTTGCCCGGATTATCAGCCATGAGCTTATCCCACATAACTTTCATTCCTGTGGCAACACCCAGCAAAACACCCAGAACTGTTAGCCATGGGTCAGTTCCGAATCTTCCATCCAGCCACCAGCCACCAACACCACATAAACCTATGGAAGCGGCTATAGTAGTGACTAGATTAATAGCATCGCTTAGAGCTCTAGCCCAATGCTTTTTTTGCTGAGTCATTTTTTTATCACCTTACATTTAAATGTAATATCCCCGTATTCCCCTATTCGTCATATACATTTAAAATCCTTTTTTGAAAATTATAAAATTTAATTGTCGACTAATTGCGAATTATGCAAATTATCTTGTAAATCTTACGCGACTATTCATCATGACCAGTTATAGAAAGATAGCCTTTTCTTTTTAACTTCTCACAATGTTCCTGAAGCATTACATCAATATTTACTCCGTAATACTCTTCCATCACGAACATCATAGTAACCGCTGTTTGAGCTACATCCAGCAGTTCCCGTGCTATTTCCCTGATTACGGTTTCTTCATCCATCACTATATTTTCGCCGCTTAAGCCCCGGTATTTACCTATTACTTGCGCCAGCTCCCCGGTTTCCTCCATTAACTTCAGAGTAGTCGATTCTAAGGTAGGATTCAGCTGATTAAGCCTAGGTAAAGATAATGTCTTAATATCCATAAAGAGTCCCCTTTATAATACTATACTTTATTTTTTAAAACTAATTCAACACCAGCCTCTTCCAGAAGTTCTATGGCCAGCCTATCTTCAAAATTCCCTTGGTGTACTATTTTAATTATCCCGGCATTAATAATCATGCGCGCACATATAATACAGGGCTGATTAGTACAGTATATGACTGCTCCTTCCGTGGCAACCCCATATAGTGCACAATTTATTATGGCATTTTGTTCGGCGTGAACACCCCGGCATAGTTCATAACGCTGCCCGGAAGGAATGTTTTCCTTTTCCCGCAAACATCCGGTTTCCAAGCAATGTTTTAAACCCCGGGGAGCACCATTGTAACCGGTAGCTATTATTCTTTCATTACGGACTAAAACTGCTCCTACCTGTCGGCGTAAACAAGTAGACCTGCTAGCCACTAACTGGGCTAACTGTAAAAAGTAATCATCCCATTCCGGTCTTTGTCTAATCATATTTCTACCTCGTATCCATAAAATTAGGTAGAACAGGGGACGGTTCTCCGTTGGACTGCACCCCTAACCCCTTATACCTTGCTTCTTAATACCTTTTCTCTAGGTCGTTTATCTTTTCTACTCTTTTTAGGTGACGGCCGGCCAGAAATTCTGTTTTAACAAAAGTTTTTACAATTTCTAGGGCTAAGCCTCCTCCGGTAACTCTGGCCCCTATAGCTACAATATTGGCATCATTATGTTCTCTGGCCATCCGGGCAGTATAAGTATCTTGGCAAAGAGCCGCCCTTATGCCCGGAATCTTATTAGCAGCTATGGATATACCAATTCCTGTTCCGCAAATTATTACCCCTAAAATATTTGAAGCTAACACGGAGGCGGCTACTTTTTCTGCAATATCAGGATAATCAACTGAATCTGTTGTATTAGTTCCACAATTGATTACCTCAATTCCTTCTTTTTCTAGCATTTGGATTATTTCTTCCTTAAGAGCCACTCCTGCATGATCACTGCCAATAACTATCTTCATCATACACCTCGTCTTGAGAATTATTAATTTTAAATTAATATCAGGAAAGTTCCACTTTACTTTTTTATCTTGATCATCTGGGTCTTACATTTTACGCCTTGCCCATTGCGACTCAGGAAGCTAAGCATACTCTTTTCCTTCCACTTCGGGCCGGTCTTAAGCTTTTGGTCGGCACAGGTTTTTATACCTACACTATTTTTAATACACTTATAAAAACCGGAACTATGCAGAGGCTTTTTTCTTTCATTTAAGTGCCGGTTATATACCGGTAATTTGTAATCTTACCGGACTTTTTTACGCCTTTCCCCTTCATTCCAGCAAAAGGCATGCTCATCTTCCCCAGATATTCTGTCCTACGTTTTACGCCTAACACCTTACTCCTCACCCTTTACAGCATCTTTACCAGCTCGGCCATAAGTTCCTTAAGCTGTGCGGCCGTCTCATAGTAGGCAGACACCCCTCTCCCATAAGGGTCAACTATATCTCCGGTATAATTCATATATTCAGTTAAAGTATATACTAATGATTCATAGTTAGGAAATTTATCGATTACGGCTCTACGATGGGCATCAGTCATAGTCAAGATCAGATTAGCTTGTTTGATAATTTCTTCATTAAGTTGTCTAGACTTATGCTCAGAAATATCTATCCCCTGTTCTTGCATAACTTGTATAGCTTCAGCACTGGCCGGCATATCATCACTGGTAAACAGCCCTGCCGACATTACCATAATCTTTTCATCCCTATTTTCTTCTGCCCATAACTTAGTTAACAGGGCTTGGGCCATTGGACTCCGACAAGTATTGCCTGTACATACAAATAAGACCTTAAACATCAGAATCCCTCCTCATTAATGCAGAAAAGTTTCGCTTGCCATAATTTTATAATATAACTAACTTTATGGCTAAAACTAATAATATTATTCCGCCCATAATTTGAGCATAGCTTCCCACTATGCGGCTAAATACTCGTCCACCTATAAAACCAAGTAAAGTCATAGCCCCTGCCATCAAACCCATGATAACTACGGTAACTATTATAGGCATCCGCAAGGTACCTAAACTAAAGCCTACGGTTAAAGCATCCATGCTCACTGAGACCCCCAGCAGGATGATGGTCCACCAATCATCACTATCTGGCTTTTTATCAGGCTGCAAAGCTGTTAGTCCATCTTTAAAAGAATAAGTCTGGGTCTTTATTTCACCATAACCTTTACGCAAAAAATCTATTCCTATATAGGCCAAAATTAAGGCGCCGATACAAGCTGCCCATACCCCTAATAATTTGCCGACGGCCAGGCCTAAGCTTAACCCCAGCAAGGGCATAATAACGTGTAATACTGCTACTATAACAATGAATTTCACCTCGTATTTACGAGTAACCCCTTGTAACCCCATGCCCATAGAAAGTGAGAAGGCATCCATGCCTAAGACTACAGCTACTAATAATATAGTAGCCATCTGTTCATACATAAGCAAATCTCCCTTTACTTAGTACTACTTTTCCCTGCGGCTTTATTAATTCTGTCCAGCAAGGCTTTATTAACCCCTTCCAGGTTATCAGGCCAAGGAGCAAAAACTAATACATCTAAGCTGGCATACTCGGCATCTCTTAGTAAACTGAATAGCTCTGCACCTGGTTGACTAAGATTAAGTTCATATTCTTTATATACATTTCTAATCATATGTCGGGGAAAGTAGTTATTATGAACAATTCCTACTTTTTTATTATCTTTTACTAAATTATTAACCTGACTGGTGAAACTGTCTTCATCTTCACTTAAAATTACCTTAGCCAGGTTATGATAATTAGCTGGTTTCTCATTATTAGCCCCTAAATAGTCAAGCTTCATACCTATAGTTTCCTCAATTTCCTCCACCGCAATGCCTCCTAAGCGAAGAACCTTAGGAAGATCATTACTCAAATCAATAATAGTTGATTCTATACCTATTCCAGTAGGGCCGGCATCAATTAAGGCCGCAATTTTCCCGTCCAGGTCATCCCTAACATGCTGAGCGGTGGTAGGACTAAAATTTCCTGACAAATTAGCACTGGTAGCTGCCAGAGGGCCTGAACCTTCAATCAACATAATCGCTACTGGATGAGAAGGCATTCTTAAACCTACATTGCTTTGCCCTCCTGTAACTAAAGCCGGAATGTTATTATGGGCAGGTAAGATTAAGGACAAGGGGCCGGGCCAAAAATGCTCCATAAGCTTGGAAGCTAAGGTAGTAATAGGGCCGGCCACCTGTTCTGCTTGTTTAATATTACTTATATGAACTAGTAAAGGGTTAGAGGCAGGTCTTTTTTTTATGCGGAAAACTTCCTGTACAGCCTGGGAGTCAAAAGCGGCGGCCCCTACACCATAAACGGTTTCAGTGGGAAAAGCCACTACTTTGCCCTGGTTCAATAAATGTACGGCCTGATTTATTAAATCTATTTCCGGTTTAAAAGCATCGACTTTTAAATAAAGCGTTTCCAGATATATTACCCCTTTCGTGCTCTTATGACTCGGTCCCGGCCTGCTAAATCTTGCAGTAAAACTACATCGGTAAAGTCTTGCATAAGCTTATAAGCACCGGCCCCTTGGTTATGGGATATTTCAAAAAACACATAACCGCCCTTATTTAAACGCTCCCAGACTGGGGGAATTAACTCTCGGTATAAGTCAAGGCCATCACCTGGAGCTACTAAAGCGATTATAGGTTCAAAATCTTTTACCTCATGGTCTAATAATTCCAACTCATCTGGAGCTATGTAGGGTAAGTTAGCTGTAAAAATATCGAATTTCTCCGTATCAGGTATAGGCTCCAACAAATTACCTTGCAGGAAATTAATATTCACCCGATTATTAGCTGCATTTTCCCGGGCTACCTCTAAGGCTGCCGGTGATATATCCGTAGCGTAAACTACTGCATGGGGCAAATAATAAGCTAAGCTTATGGCAATGGCCCCGGAGCCCGTACCTACATCACAGATTTTAACCGTATTTTCTGGTTTTACTGTTTCCAGGACACTTTCTACTAATATCTCCGTATCAGGACGAGGTATTAATACATCAGAAGTTACTTTAAAATTAAGCGACATGAATTCTTTACAGCCTACAATATACGCAGTCGGTTCCCCTTTAACCCGCCGTTTAATATAATCACGGAATAAATCTCGTTCCCTAAGATCGACGGGACGGTCAAAATTAGCATACAAATAGACCCGGTCTCTGTTAAGAACCCGGGCCAATAATATTTCCGCCTCCAGGCGAGGATTATCTATTCCTTTCTGGCTGAAAAAGCTGGTAGTCCAGGCCAGTAAATCTTGAATTATCCAATTATCACGCACTTTAGTCCACCTGTTTCAATCGTTCTGCCTGGTCGTGAGTTATTAAGGCTTCTACTATTTCCGTAAGCTGCCCTTCTAAAATAGCCTCTAACTTATGCAAAGTAAGGTTAATTCTATGGTCACTCACCCGGCCTTGGGGAAAATTATAAGTTCGAATCCGCTCGCTGCGATCCCCGGAACCTACTTGATTCTTGCGGGCACCAGCTAATTCGGCATTTTTCTCGTCTTCCCAAATTTCTTTTAACCTGGCTCTTAAAACTCTTAAGGCCTTAGCTTTGTTTTTATGCTGGGATTTTTCATCCTGACAAGTTACTACTAAGCCGGTGGGTATATGAGTAATTCTAACTGCTGATTGGGTAGTATTAACTGATTGCCCGCCCGGGCCACTGGAACAATATACATCAATACGCAGTTCATTCTGGTCAATATCTACTTCAACCTCTTCCGCTTCAGGCAAAACCGCCACCGTAGCCGCAGAAGTATGAATTCTTCCCCCTGATTCGGTAGAAGGAATCCGTTGCACCCGGTGTACTCCTGATTCATACTTAAGCTTACTATAAGCTCCATTGCCGTCTATCACGAAAATTATTTCCTTAATTCCCCCTATATCTGTATAGTGGGAATCCATTAAATCAATTTTCCAGCCTTGCTCTTCAGCAAATCTGGTATACATACGGAATAAATTTGCTGCAAATAAAGCTGCTTCATCTCCGCCGGTTCCCGCCCTAATTTCCATGATAACGCTTTTTTCATCATTAGGGTCTTTAGGTAAAAGTAAGATTTTTAATTCTGACTCAATTGTACTTTCCCTTTTTTCTAAGTCATCTAACTCTTCCACTAGCATTTGGCGAAATTCTTCATCTTTTTCACCAGCCAGCATTTCCTTACTATCTTTAATCTGTTCCACAACAGATTTATATTCCCGGTATTTAGTTACTACATCAGTTAATTCCGCATGAGCTTTAGCATATTTCTGATATTTACTTTGTTCTGAAATGATTTCGGGCTGACTGAGAAGATTAGTTAATTCTTCGTATTTTTCTTCTAGTTTCTCTAACCTGTGCAGCAAGTATATTCCTCCTTAACCTTTTTCAACGGCAGCCCCGGCCAACTCTTGTTCATCTATTACCAGCACCGCTTTCAGGGCTGTAATAGCTACTTCCAGTTGGCTATCATCCGGTTCCCTGGTCGTAAGCTTTTGTAACACTAGACCTGGAGCTATTAAATATTTCGCCCATTTATTATCATAACAAGTACCCGAAAACTTTATAAACTCGTATCCTAATCCGGCTACGACGGGCAATACCGCCAACCTGGACCAGACCCGATAAAATAAATCCCCTGACCCTAACAAGGCAAAGACAAAAATAGAAATAATCATTACGATTAATAAAAAACTAGTCCCGCAGCGCGGATGCAGGGTACTAAACTTACGCGCATTTTCTATGGTCAGCTCTTCTCCGGCCTCATAAGTAGAAATCGTTTTATGTTCGGCCCCATGGTACATAAATACCCGGTCAATTTCATCCATCTTAGCAATGAAATATACATATAACAGAAAAAAAGTAATCCGGATAATTCCTTCTACTATATTTTGTAATACTACCCCACCTAAAAATTGACTAGTAAAATGGACTATAGCCGTAGGTAGAACTACAAATAATAAAATGGCTAAAACAAACGCAAATAAACCAGTGAAAAATATTTCCTTGGTGGTTAATTCCTCTTCTTCTTCATCCATAGACATATTAGCCGACATATTAAGCATTCTAATGCCTAAAACCATTGAGCTACCCAGCATATATGTCCCTCTTATAAAAGGCCATTTAAGAAAAGGCCAGCGATCAGCCAGGCTCTTAACTTCTTCCTTTTCTAACTCTATAGTTCCATCTGGTTTGCGAACTGCCACAGCCGCAGTTTTAGGGCCACGCATCATAACCCCTTCTATAACTGCCATACCTCCGTATGAAGGTTTTTTCATATATAATCACCAGCCTTAGTTTTTCTTATACTATTACCATTAGAACATTATACTTCATCTAATAGTATAAGAAAAATAGCAGAGACCAAAGCCCTGCTATTAATTATGCTAAACCGTACTTTTTCTTAAACCTATCTACTCGCCCGGTTGTGTCTACCACCCGGCTTTTATTACCGGTATAAAAGGGATGACACTTGGAGCAAATTTCTACTTTTATACTTTCTTTAGTTGAACCTAGTTCCACTTCATTTCCGCAGGCACATCTGGCTGACGCGCGATGATATTGAGGATGTATTTTTTCCTTCACCTGTTTCACCTCTTTTCGGGTCAAACTATAACAACATTATATAAAGTTTTCCTTATACTATCATTATTAAACTCTCATATCTGCTGATAATATAAATAAACTGCAGATACGATTATATCAAGAAAATAAATAAATGACAAGAATTTAGTCCCCTTTATTTTACAGCTTGATTTTCCGGGTGTGATGGGGGCGGGACTAGTGAAAGTTTTATAGAATTTATTGCATATCATGATTATATTAAACGGGGAGGCGATGTATTATGAATGGGGAACGCAGTCAATGGACCTGGATAGCGGTGGCCGCAATCCTGGCCCTGGGCTTGGTGTTGTCGGCACAGGTGGCCGGCAGCAGTCTGGTCGAAATGAAAGCGGTGGACAATGTCATTACCGTGACCGGATCGGCCAAGCAGCAGATTAAATCAGATCAGGCAGTATGGACCGGCAGCTTTGCGGCTCAGGCGCCCCAACTTGCCGAGGCTTACGACCAGTTGGTGGAGAGCCAGAAACTAGTGCGGAATTATCTGGTGGAACAGGGGTTTAGCGAAAAGGATATTATATTCTCTTCCATCAATACCGAAACCCGCAACCGAATATTGCCCAGCGGCCAGTATACCAATGAAATAGAATCTTACCGACTGTATATTCAAGTGGAAATCCGCAGCCAGGATGTGGATAAGATTACTGTATTGTCACGGGAAGCTACCCAACTTATCAATCAGGGTGTAGAATTTCAATCAAATCCCCCCCAGTATTTCTATACCAAGATTGCCGATTTGAAAGTGGAAATGCTGGCGCTGGCTACCCAAGATGCCTACACCCGGGCAGAGCAGATCGCCAAGAACAGCAAAAGTAAGGTGGGCGGGCTGCGGGCCGCTAGAATGGGCGTTTTTCAGATTACCCCTTTGTATTCCAACGAGATATCGGATTATGGGATAAACGATACCTATTCCCTGGAAAAGGAAATTACTGCGGTAATGAACTGCGATTTTGAAGTACACTAGCCGTAACAGAACTGGATATATCCCGATAATAGCACAGGTCAAAATACGCTGCAATTCCCTTTTAGCCTGTACCTACGAACGTATCGGAAAACTTCATCCTAATTATAACTAAAGCCATTCCCCCGGACTGCTGGTAGCTCTTCCTCCCGGCAGCCGGGGGAATAGGCAGTTGCCTAACGGCCTGCCAGTGAATTGCCCAGGGCCGGGGTAAGAATTAAATTTTAAAAACCATGCCTATAAACCATTTCCCTGCAACCTCTGCTTTAAAAAATCCCTGAAAAACTCTTTGGCAATTATTCATAATTATTAATATGGTTGGTGTTTAACCGGCCCCAAAAAATTACTTGATTTTCTGTCTTATCTGTATTAATATTACTAGTACAGTTAGGACTGCAAGGGGTGACATCATTGTTATGGTTTAAAATAGACTTTCATTCGGGAATACCTGTTTATCAGCAAATTATTGCCCAAATAAAAGCAGCTATAATAAGCGGAAAAATTAAAGCTGAGGAACCGCTTCCCTCTATCAGAGAATTAGCCAAAGAACTAAATATAAATCCTAATACTGCAGCCCGGGCATACCGTGACTTAGAAGGGGAAGGCTATATTTATTCCCGGCCGGGAGTAGGCAGCTTTATATCAGGTCATAATGAGCAGGTTATAGAGGAAATAGCTCTTAATCTTATTAGAGGCGAGCTATATGACACCTTGTTAACTGCGCAAAAATATAATCTTAATGAATCTGCACTCCGTTCTTTGCTAGACGAGATTATTCATAGTATTTATGGAGGTGACAAGAAATAATGCTGGAAATTAATAATTTAGTTAAAAGCTATGATAAAAGCGGTTTTAAGTTATCTATCCCGCAATTTAAGGTTAAAGAAGGTAGTATTACCGGCTTAATAGGACCTAATGGCGCAGGCAAAACCACCTTAATTAAGTTGATTGTAAAGTTGCTTTACCCTAACCAGGGCCAAATTAACCTTATAGGGCAGAATATTACCGAAGGTCTTATTATAAAAAATATTAGCTATATGCCGGGACACAAGAATTTATACGAAGATATGACCGTAAGCCAAATGCTGGCTTTCGCCAGCTATTCCGTGGTTTATTGGAATAAAGATAAAACGAAAACCTTACTTGATAGATTCCCTTTGCCTATGGCTAAAAAGATCAGTACCTTATCCTATGGGGAAAAGACTCAGCTTTATGCCATTTTAACTTTTTCTAAAGATGTTCCTTTTTTAATATTAGATGAGCCTACTCAAGGACTGGACCCGATAATGCAAGAGCGCATGCTTAGTTTACTAAAAGAAGAAAGCAGTCAGGCCAAAACGATTTTATTCTCCTCCCATCAGTTAAATGAGGTAGAAGAAACTGCGGATACTATTGCCATTATTAAATCAGGCCAGCTAATAGTAAATGACGTTATCGATGATTTAAAAGAAAAATTATATATGCTGGTGACTGATAAAGCAGTTAGTACTAATGGTTTAGATATACTAACCTGGCGCCGGGCAGGAGAAAAATCTATTTTAATCGGGCTAAAAAACCAACCTCACTTACCCGCCGAATTACAGGCTTTAGAAGTTAATTTAAAAGACATCTTTCTTAATGTAATAGAGGGGGAGGTACAACATGAGTTTATTTGCTAAAGAATTATGGGAATTGCGCTACAGACTAACCGTAATGTTGGTATTAACCATAGTAGCAGGTATTTTTATTTTAGGTTATTATGAGCTTTTTCAAAAATCGGTTGATATAGCCCAAATCGAATGGGGTATAAGAAATTCTATACTAAGTAATTTCATCAATCCGGAAGTTATTATCCGGCAGATAGATGAATTAACCAGCAATATTGATTTATATGTATGGTCACAATGGTTTGGTAAAAACTTTATGCAATTAATATTATTAAGCACAATATTATTGGGATTTTCCAGCTTTGCCCGGGAAACTGAGCATGAAACTAATAGTTTTTTACTGACTAATTTTACCCGGGCCCAGACTTTTTGGACTAAAATTTATGCCGGGACCGTTTCTCTGGTGATTATAGTCGGACTAGGATGTCTGGTACCGGCGATAATAGCCTTATTTAAGCCTTTCCAATTTAATTTGATAATGTCTTTGCAATATTTTATACAAATACTGCCGGCCGCCTTATGCTTATATGCATTAATTATTCTATTTTCCGTTTTAGCTAAAGATGTAGTTAAACCTATAATTTTAGGTATAGCCACCATGATATTATTAAGCTTAACCAGCCATATCCCTCTCTTTAAAGGTTTATATATTTACCGCTACCTAACAGGAGCTGATATATTCATTCATAACCAAATCAGTGTTTTAGCGGTAATAATCATCAGCATCATGGCTATGGCAGTTTTATTTTTAGCCCGGCACTTATATATGACAAAAGATTTTTAGGAGGTAATAAGATGATAACTGTTACTACTGATAATTTGACCGGATATGAAATAACCGAAGTTTTAGGCCTGGTCAAGGGTAGTTCGATCCGCACTAAACATCTCGGGAAAGACATAGGTGCAATATTCAAGTCTTTGGTAGGAGGCGAACTAAGAGGCTATAGCGAGCTATTAGAAGAATCTCGGGAAGAAGCCTTAAGCCGCTTAATACGGCAAGCTGAAGAACTAGGGGCTAATGCCGTAGTAGGATTAAGATTCTCCAGTGCCCAAGTCATGAGCGGAGCGGCGGAATTCTTAGTTTACGGCACGGCGGTAAGGGCATCGCGAAAATAATATTTTATTGCAGCTGGCAGCCGACTGGGATGAGCCCCAGTCGGCCAGCAGTACCTTAGAAATTGCATAATTTCATATTATTTCGCTTCAATTAAAGCCTTAAAACCGGGTAATGCTTTTTCAATAGTTTTATAATCTACACAATAAGCGATGCGGGCATATCCGGGACAGCCAAAGGCACTGCCGGGTACAATGAGAATATTTTCCTGCTTGGCCAGGTTGCAGAATTCAACATCATCCGCAATCGGAGTCTTAATAAACATATAAAAGGCCCCTTGGGGCTTAATGCATTGGTATCCATAGGCTGATAGCCCATTATAAAGAAGCTCGCGGTTTTGGTTATAAGTATCAATATCCACCTGGGCATTTAAACACTTAGCAATAACCCGTTGAAATAAGGAAGGAGCATTTACGAAACCTAAAATGCGAGTGGCAATATTAGCTGCTAAAATGATATTTTCGTAATCAGCCGCCTGGTCAGAAACTACTAAATAGCCTATCCTTTCACCTGGCAAGGACAGGGATTTACTGAAAGAATACGCAATTATGGTGTTGGCATAATATTTCGATAGATAAGGCACTTCCAGCCCATCATAAACCAGTTCCCGGTACGGTTCATCGGAAATTAGATAGATATCGGTTCCAAATTCCTTTTGCTTAGCCCTCAATAGGTCAGCCAGCTTAATTATAGACTCTTCTGCATAGACAACTCCGGTAGGATTATTGGGCGAATTAATAATCACGGCTTTGGTTTTAGGAGTAATCTTCTCGGCAAATTCTTTAAAATTAGGCTGAAAATCATCCGTATTAGCCGCAACTATAACTAATTCACCATCATAGTTTCTAACATAGTTTCTATATTCGCCAAAGAAAGGTGCAAAGGTAATGACCTCATCCTGGGGGTCCAGTAGAGTTTTAAAAATAACATTTAATCCCCCGGCCGCCCCCACGGTCATAATAATGTTATTATGAGTAAAAGAGGTCTCAAATTTATCGTTAATAGACTGGGCAATTATCTTTCTTACATCTTCATAACCGGAGTTATTCATATATCCATGAATACTGTTAGGATTTTCTTCATTTACAACCTCACAAATGGCTTTTTTTACTTGGTCAGGTGGTTCAACACTTGGATTACCCAGGCTAAAATCAAATACATTTTCCGCACCGTGGATTGCTGCTAATCTTTTTCCTTCCTCAAACATGTTGCGAATAACCGAACTATTTTGTACCTGCTCCTGCATCTTTTTTGCTATCATAAACCCTCTACCACCCTTCTTTGCGCCTATATTTGTCAATCAACATTTCCTGCTTAATATTTTATTTTAAAATTTATTTATCTTTCATAAGATGTAACTGCATAAAACTCGGTCTTTGTTGGTTACTCTTAGTTAAGCCCGAAAACCAATATATTTATAGCTTTAATTAATATGTCCTTGTTCTAATAAACATTTGATAATATTAATAAAAGCATGCATTTCAGCATCAGTTCCTATGCTTATTCTTAAATAGTTATCTATTCTTGGTTGCTTAAAATAACGAACGAGAAATCCTTCCTCTTTCAGTCTTTCATATAACTTAAAAGCAGGATAGATTGGATGGCTTACAAAGATAAAATTAGCCATGGAATTAATAACTTGAAACCCCAGATTATTTAATTCTTTTGCAACCCACGCTCTTGTTTTCATAATTCTAGTTCGAGTTTCTTCAAAATAATTCATATCTTTAAAAGCTTCGGCTGCTACCTTCAGTGCTATACAATCTATTGTATACGAATTAAATGAATTTTTAATCTGATTTAAAGCCAGTATCAGATTTTCATCACCCATGGCAAATCCAACTCTCATACCAGCCAATGATCTTGATTTTGACATTGTTTGTACTATTAACAGATTCAAATGCTTTTTTATTAACTTTACGGCTGATTCGCCCCCGAAATCAATATAAGCTTCATCAATAATGATAACTTTTTCCTTATTATAGTTTAAGATTTTTTCAATTTCTGAGATTAGTAAATACTTTCCCGTTGGCGCATTGGGATTTGGCAAAACAATACTTTTATTAGTTAATAATTTTTGGGTAGGTATAGAAAAATCAGCAGCAAGCGGAATTAATTCATAATTAATTTTGAAAAGATCAGCATAAACTCGATAAAAACTATAAGTGATATCTGGAAATAATATTATTTCCTCTGGATTAAAAAAAGCTAGAAATGAAAAGGCTAAAACTTCATCCGAACCATTACCGATAAATATTTGCTCTTTTCTAATATTATAATAATCTGCAATAACCGTACATAATTCTTTGCAAGAAGGATCTGGATATAAACGAATATTGTCAAGATCAATAGAATGGATGCATTGGGCTACTTTGGGTGAAGGCGGATATGGGTTTTCATTAGTATTTAACTTAATATACTCTCTGTTTCGCGGTTGTTCTCCCGGTACATAAGACTCTATATTTTTAGCAATATTACTCCAATATCTATCCATTTCAATTCCTTCCTATTTTTATAATTGATTACAAGATTATTTTTTATTATGTAGATATTGTACCATTCCGCCACTTCTTAGTATAGAATCTATGTAACTATCAAACATGGGAATAGTCCAGCATTTATTTTTAGTTAAGATTATATTTTGGCTTAAATCAATTATTATATCATCGTTGGTCTTTATGTCTGAATATATTTCTGGTAATTCAATTGGTACAATCCCGTTATTTACCAAATTACGATAAAATATTCGGCTAAAAGAGATTGCAATAATGATTTCAATATTATTTGATTTTAATGAGTAGGCGGTTGTTTCCCGTGACGAACCACATCCCATATTCTTTCCACCTATTAAAATAATAGATTCATTATTAAAATTTAGAGACATTTCATGCAAAAATCCCTTTTTTACTATATCTTGATTCATACTAAAAAATTCTGAAGGATGTAAGACATCAGTGTTCACATGATGTCCAAGTTTAAAAACTTTTCCACTGTATATCATTTTTTCTAGGGACAACATATCTCCCCCTTTAAAGCCGATATGGCTGCAACTTTAGCTGAAGCTAGGTAAATTTGTGCTTTGCTACTACCCATTCTTCCTACATAGTTTCGATTTGAAGTTGACAGACAAATGTCTTCTGGCCCAATTACCCCCTTGTCTATTCTCCCACAAGGACCACAAGATGGATACTCTACGATGAACCCTGCTTCTAATATTGTCTTGATGTATCCTCTAGAAATTGCTTCCATATATATTTTTCTTGAAGATGGAATCAAAATAGCTTTAACAAACGGTTTAACTTTTCTATTCTTTACTATTTCTGCAACTGCTTCAATATCTGATAATCTACCTGAACTACAGGAGCCTATATAAACCTGCGTTATCTTTACCCCTAATACATCATCAATATCAACTACATTAGCTGGTGAATGTGGTTTTGCTATTTGTGGTTTTAGGCTTGTAACATCAATAACTAATGGTTCTTCTAATAAGAATTCTGATTGGTTATTCAAATTTGAATAATAAGGGATTCTATAATTTATATTTTTCTGCATTTTCATCAAATAATCATAGGTAATCTCGTCAGGAACAAAAGTAGCACTTATTGCCCCTGCTTCTATACACATATTTGAAAAAGCAAAACGGTCATCCTGGGATAATTTGTTGTTAGTCTTATCTTCTATTTCCCATATAATTTCATTTCCCCCATCTTCTCCAACTTGATGAATTGTATGTAAAATAATATCTTTACCAGTAATATTATTGGGAATTGTCCCCATTAAAATAATTTTCTTTATACCTTTAAATTTGAATACTGTATGCCCAGTTATTAATGAATATAATATGTCGTAAGACCCCAATCCAAATGCTAAACACCCTAAAGCTGAAGCAGTGACAGTATGAGAATCAGCACCTATAATAACCAACCCTGGAATAATATCAGGATGTTCAACCATCACTTGATGGCAAATTCCTTCGAATAAATATACATTGAGTAACTTATTTTTTTGCGTATAATCAATGAATTTATTTAAGATACTGGCACGCTCAATTGTAGCTGGCGTTGAAAAGTGGTCCGCAAATAAAAACAGCGAATTTCTATTAAACAAGGGTAAATTCAATTTCTCAATATCATCAATTATTAAAGAAAAAGTAGCATCATGCCCCAAAACATAATCAATACTTAATTTGAAATATTCATTTGTCTGAATTATTTTCCCCTTCAATTTGTTTTTTAATATCTGCTCAACATAAGAATTATTCATGATAAACTTTTCCTCTAAGACTTATTTTAGCCATATTTATTAGATTCGCTTCCGAGAACCCCATAGTATTATTTTCATAACTTCTAAATTCATTAATTTTTTTGCTGATATTGATTTTAGTTCTCATTTCATAATATTCTTTGATATTATTTAAAATTTCATTGATTAAGCGGTCATCATAATCCAAATTATTTTCTTTAAGAAGTTTTATTATTAAAGATGACCCTGAATGCTTACCTATAACGTATTTACGATTTAAATCATAATACTCCGGCTTTATAGGCTCGTATGTTTCTAAATGCTTTAATAAACCATTTACATGAACTCCTGATTCATGCCTAAAGGCATTTAATCCTATAATTGGTTTATTAGCAGGAACAAAAATTCCTGAAAATTCTTCTACCAATTCAGAAACTTCTTTTACTTTTTTAAAATTAATATTAATATTAAACTTATATAAAAACTTCAGTATACTAGATACTTCTTCGATGGACGCATTGCCAGCTCTTTCACCGATACCATTCATGGTGGCTGTAATAATAGATACACCTTCCTCCACCGCTACTACAGTGTTCGCATTTGCAAGGCCGAAATCATTATGGCAGTGTATTCCAATCGGGATTTTTAAATTGGACTGTTCAATAAATTTGCTTATTTTATTTTTCATGATGGTAGGAGTTAATACTCCCACAGTATCACAATAAATGAATGTACTTATACCTGCTTTTTCTAATTTTTTAGCCAATTTAATTAAAAATATTTCATCGGCCCGTGCTGCATCTTCAGCAACAAAATGAACAACTAGTTTATTCTGAACCGCGTATTTTATTAAATCCAGACTTAACTTTAATATGTCTTCAGGATATAACCCTAACTTATATTTCATATGGATAGGACTAACAGAAATAAACAAAAAGACTTCCTCTATACCTGAAGCAATAACACTTTCAATATCTTTTCTATTCATTCTACTGGTAACAGCTTTTCTTGCATGAGTTTTAATTTTACCTAGCTTTCGAACAATCTGAAATTCTTCCTTAGATACTGAGGGAAAACCTATATCAACTAAATCCACACCTAGCTCGTCCAAAGCACACATAATTTTACATTTCTCAGTTAAATTAAAAGATACTCCAGGAGTTTGTTCTCCGTCACGTAATGTTTCGTCAAAAATCAATATACGCTCACTTTTCAAGATATCACCCCAGTTAGTCTTTAATCCAATTAGCTAACTTTAATCTATCAATCTTACCGGTATAAGTAAGGGGAAACTGTTGAATTATCATTATCTTTACAAACGTGCTCATCTCTTTCCCGTCGAACATGTTTTTTATAACATCAAATATAAGTTTTTCTGATATAATCTCATTTTTAATTGTTGATATAAAAATATATAGATAATCGTTTTGATATATAATTGCTGTAGAAGCACAAAAATTAAGTTTACTTAGACGACTTTCTATTTGAGAGATAAAGACAATCTTTCCTTTCATTGTAATTAAATCAGCTTTCCTCCCACTAATACAAAGGCAACCGTCTAAAATATATCCTATATCTTGAGTCCTAAACCAGCCATCAATGGATAACGGAATTTCTTTCCCATCAATATAATATTTTTTAGCAAAATATTCTGCTTTACAATATATTTCACCAATTTCGTTTTCACTTATTTCGTTACCATTGATATTTACAATTTTTAATTTAACACCAGGTAATGGTTTGCCTGCGGACGAAATCCATTCTTTCATATCAGCATTGCCCTTTACCAAAGTAATAGCCCCTGCTGCCTCAGTCATTCCATAGCATTGATATAGTTTTAACCCAAGCATATCACGTACTTTTAACAAAAACTCACCATTGATCATTTCTCCTCCTACCATTCCTAACCTTAGAGAGTCTAAATTATAATCAGAAAGATTCCTTTGATTCATTTCCATATTAAACATACTTATATGACCGCTATGAACAGTAGCTCTATATTTTTCTATCAGTTTTAATGCCATATCTGGCTCATAAAGCTTCATTAAGACAATACTACCTAAAAGCAAAATAACAGTCGTAGTATACCCGATACCAAACATGCTAGTTAATGGAAATGAAAATAAAAAAATATCTTTTTGTGTCAAACTTAAAAATTCAATTACCCCTAAACTATTTAATATCAAATCCTTTTGAGTATGTACTACGCCTTTCGGGTTGCCTGTTGAACCAGAGGTAAATAAGATAACAAAATCATCATTAATCACCCCCTCATCATAGCTTAAATTTCTATTACGTTTTTGAACCGTAAGTGTATTTTCTTTGGTTATTCTGTTAAGAAATATAATATCCGGCACAATTGTTTTTAACGACTGGGAATAACCGTTATCATAAAAATGATCATCTAAAATAGCGTATTTGATATTAAGACTATCAAAAATATTAAATATGTATTCCTGAGAATATTTTGGATTAATTGGCACTAAAACCATGCCCAAACGGGCAACCGCCAAATATATAACTATGAATTCCGGACTATTTTCCATTAATAAACCCAGTTTATCTCCTTTTCTTACCCCAAACTCTAAAAGATTTTGTACTTCAAAATTAACCATGTCCCAAATTTCTTGATAAGTATAATCTTTTTCTTCAAATATCAAAAAAGTTTTATCTGAGTTATAATGACACCGTTCTTGAAATATCTCATAGATGCTGCTATTTTGCCTCATAATACACCAACTTTACAATAATTAAACTTCCTGATACATTAAATAATTATTTGCCAAAGATATCTTCTCTACTAGGCTTTCGTTATCATTACCATCTTTTCATCAGGAATAACCTTCAATAATTTCCCCGTCCTGACCCCCCTATTCCAGATAAACCAAATCCCAGATAACTAATCCCATTAGTAAAGGTGTTACGAATGTTATTTGCGTATAATAAACCATCATGGCTATAGTTCACGATACCATCAATAATTTCAATAAAACCACTGTTAACTAGTTGATCTAGTTGTAGTTTAAATATTTTAGCAATTGGTCTTTGATGGAGTATTTCTGATTTTGTCAAAGAAAAATCGGTTAATCTTAACCCCTGAACCATTATTTTTCTTAAATAATCATTTTCATTAGGTTTACTTATTTTATCAAAGGAGAAACCAGCGTTTTTAATTGCGTCCAAATACTTGTTCATTGAATTGGATTGATTTTGATATGCAGTGCCATTTAAATAGCCGTAAGAATTCATGCCGATACCGATGATATTATAACAATAGCCAGTCATTGTTATGTACTTCACTCTTCTTTGAGATTTACAGAAATCTCTAACGGTATATTGTACAAAATCAAGCTCTTTTAAGACTTGAATTGCATCTTCAAAAAGCAATATCTCATTAACTTCAGAGGGAACTTCAATTAATCCTTTCTGTATCCTTTCGTATATTGGAGCAGTAGAAATAACTACAAATGGATTTATAGTAAGATGTGTTATCCCTAAAGAACTGATGTAATACAAGTCTTTAATAAAATCATCTCTGGTTTGTTCCGGCAAATTATAGATTAAATCAACATTTATATCACCTATAAAATTAAGTGCATTTAATACAATATCTTCAATATTATTTATATTATAGAATCTGTTAAGTTCGCTATTTACTTGGCGAACAAAGCTTTGAATTCCCATACTAACGCGAGTAACACCTTGTTCTTTTAGGAATATTAAAGTTTCCTTATCAAACGTATCCGGTGTTCCCTCAACTGTAATTTCACAGTCATTTGTTTTTGGAAATTTTCTGATCTCTTCAAAAATATCTTCCCAATTTTCTTTACTTAATAACGTAGCAGTACCCCCACCAAAATATACACATGCTAAAAGCCTTTCCTGAAATATCTCTTTATAACTATTTATTTCTTTGCACAGTGCTTCAACATATATATCTAATATTTCTTTTTGATATGGATATTTAAAAATGCCACAATAAGAACAGAACCTACGGCAAAAAGGAATATGTATATACATAATTGTTTCATCTTTACCTTTAAAAGTAGAATTATTAATTATCTTTAAGATTTCACTAAAACCTTGTATCTTTTGCGGTAAAGGATAAATTCCAGGTCCAATAGGTTCCCTATGATCAAAACATATGCTATTTATAACAATCACCCCAATATCTTCCTTTATTATTATTTAATAGCATTTTAGTTAATAATATGACAAAAGTAAAGAAATTTTTTCCACTATACTAAAAATAATTAGAAAGTTATCCTGCCCCCAAAGTAGCGGGAAGTAAGTCCAGCTGCTTTAATCATTTTTATTTTTTCCCATCATACTTAATCAATAATTGCTCTGTAAAAAAGGCTGCCCCTTAATCTTTTTGAGATTTGAGGCAACCCATTATATTGTTGATTTTCTAACAATCACTCAGCGAAATGAATTTCTCTACGACGGTAAGCCATAAATTATAAGCAATCTTAATAGTAAGCGATAGCGACATGGTATAATGCCTGTGTAACCATAATATAACGACCACAGACAGTATATGTAATTATAGCATCCATAGTCTTTGTGTACCTTCGCGTGTCAAGCTCCAACTGGCATAGCTCTCCTATGCCACTAACCCCAACGTACTACTGATTTCATTTTGGCCGGTATATCCTAACAATTAAAATCCTCACTTTTCTCACTCTCACCATACCGTTAAAAATGCAATTCTAATTGCATCAATAAGTGCTGATTTTCCGTTGTTATTTTCATCTATTATAGGATTAACCCTTTTGTTAAAAAACGATATGTATTCCAGACTCATCAAATACACGGAAATTCTTGATTATTATCTCCTTAAAGATATATTATCTTTAATACTCCTCACTCAACAGGAAGTCTGCAACATGCATGGTTTTGATGCCCTCATAGTCCCCCCCCGCAAAAGCATCGGTACGAAGCACATATTTAGGATAGTTATCGCGGATATCCAAGAGCCGTCCGTATTCGCGCTGTTCTGTCCCGGATGAAGCAATCTGCTGGGTTAATTGAATATACAGCTTGTTTTCCTGCATTATCGAGCTTCCCCACATTAACATCATAGCCTCTGCGTCGTAGTTCCAAATATATGAGGTTCTCCAACATAGCGGCAACACTGTCCGGAGAGTAACCCAATACACTGTATCGAAAAGCAGTATCTGCCAGATAGAATTTCTCCTGTGTTTTCAAAATTTCCTTGCCCTGCACATCATACCGTGAACAGCGATTTATGATATAGGCACTTTCCAGCTTGATAAGATAGCTATAAACCGTTTCATTATCAATGGTGCGTTTTTCACTTTTTAAATACTTGGATATAGATGAAGCCGAAAATGTCCACCCTACATTGTCGAACACAAATCGGACCATGCGTTCCAGCTGATAAATCTTACGAATCTGGTTGCGTTTCACAATGTCCGTAAAAATTGTGGAATTGTAGATGTCTCTCACGATGGTATATGCTTCTTCAAAGGAATAATTCTGCAAATGAATTGCCGGAAAACCGCCATATCGTAAATAATTTTCAAGTTCAGAATGCGTATCTAACACTGCTGCGCATGTTTTCCGGAAAGTCAAATATTCAGCAAAAGAAAGCGGATAAATCCTAAAAGATACATATCGTCCAGTAAGGTATGTAGATATTTCTGATGACATCATTCTTGAATTTGAACCGGTCACATAAATATCCACATCGTAGCCGGTCATCAATGAGTTGATAACCTTTTCCCAAGACGTTACTTCCTGTATTTCATCGAGGAAAAGATAGATTTTTCCCTCTACTGAAAGATGCTGTTTTATTTCAACAAACAGAGCTTTAGAAGCTTTAAGTTCTTCATGCTCCAAAGAATCAAAATGATAGTGTAAAATACGGTTTCGAGCGATACCGCGCTTCTTCAATTCTTCCATCACCATTTTTAATATGGTCGATTTCCCGCAACGGCGCACACCGGTCAATATCTTTACAAACGGTGTATTAACGTAAGACATGATTTTTTCAATATAAAGTGGTCTTGGAATCATAGTTACCACCTCCACATTTTATATTGCCGCAATTTAAGAAAAATAAAATAGTTATTCGGGTTATATCCGCAAATATTTTCTCGAAGTATTAGAGATGGAATATATATAAACAAAAGACAGACCACCGGAATCATCCCACTGGTCTGCGTCTTATTTCTTACGTTTTACCCCTTACCCCTCACGCCTCTCCCCTTACTAATTTACGCCTCACTATCATAGCGGTATTTAAAGAAATGTTGGTCGAAAATAATGTCATAGGGGGTAAATAACCCTTCCCCGCCTTCATCCTCTTCAATTTTATTAACAAAAACAAAAAGCTTAGCATCCAGATTATCTGCCATATGCAGCAACAAGGCTTCCGGGAATAATGGTTTTACCGGAGAGCCATATTCCAAGCTGCCATGATGACTTAAAATCATATGTTTTAACATCATTTCCAGATGGCTGGGAAAGCTATCTCCTTGCTGACGAATTGTATCTATAGCATTGCCTACCATTTCACTGCCTAAAACGATATGTCCTACTAACCGGCCTGATGCGGTATATTCAGGTAAGACTTTAATTTCATATTCATATACTTTCCCTATATCATGAAGTAAGGCTCCCGCTACCAGCAAATCCCGGTTCAGCATAGGATATAATTCGGTTGTCCTGCTGCATATTTTGGCAACTTGCACCGTATGTTCCAAAAGCCCGCTGGGATAATTATGATGTATCTTTTTAGCCGCCGGAGCATTAATAAATGTTGCCTTAGTTTCCGGGGTAAAAATATGTTTTAGCAATTTGCTTATATGAATATCAGTTATAGAATTTAAAAGTTCATCCAGCTCCCCGGCCAGTTCTTTTATATCGGCCGCCGGGCCTTTTAAGTAAGGAGCAATATCTTCCTCAGTTACCTTAATACGTTTAGCCGTAACCTGTAAACGATTATTATATAAGCCTAAATCACCTAAGAGCCCTATGACTAAACCTTTTTCAATAGTTCCAGATATATTGCAGTTATCCCATACAATAGCATCAATACTTCCTGATGAATCACCCAGGCTGAGATTAATTAAATCTTTCCCATCCTTAGTCTTCCTTTGTACTTTTTCTAGTACTAAATATTTGCCCCATACTTGAGTACCAGGGTTTAAGCCTTTCAATTCTTTAATTAAAAAAGGGCCTTTCTTCTCCATTTTTATCCTCCCCTTAAAACGCTATAATTTAAGTCTCGTTATCTGGCCGGATGGGAATAGGAGCCCAGCTTAATGTGCGGCAACTGGGACCTAAGATGTTCCATCATGTTTACTATTCCTTCCCCCGGCTCCGGGTCAGGAAAATGATTTATTAAAACTTCCGGATCTAGGTTAAGATTACGAAATTGGATCATATCTATAGCATTCTCTTGAATAAAGTCAAGCAAAGCCTGGATTTCAGTTTCCCGATCAGTAAAACCCGGAAAGGTTAGTAGATTTAGCGAAACTAACAGGCCTTTATCTTTAGCGTAATTTATAGAACTTTTTACATCTTCTAATCTATAGTTATGAGGTTTATGATATTCCATATAATTAGCCTCATTACAAGAAAAAATGGTAACCCTCATGGCATCAAGTCCCGCATCTGCCATGGCCCTGATTCCTTTAGTGTAGCCGGCATTAGTATTAATATTTATGGTACCCCGGTCAGTATGATTACGCACTTCCCGAATAGCTTTGGCTAAAGTCGGGGCATTTAAAGAAGGTTCTCCTTCACAGCCTTGCCCAAAGCTTATTATGGCATCGGTAGCATGGCCTAAATGATAAGCGGCTACTTCACTTATTTCTTGCACCTCCGGTTTGAAATTAAGCCTATTCTGGGGTGAATCTACTCCGGCATGACTTTCTGATATACAGCCTAGACAATTAGCATTACAAGTTATCATAGTTGGTATGCCACCTTCCCAACGTCCATAAAAAATGTTTTGGGCGGTAAAGCAGCTATATTGTAAGGAGCATTTAGCCAGTTGCCTAAGGATTCTATTATCAGGAAATCTATGTAAAAACCGATTTATTTTCTCGGGCAGTCTGGCTGTATTATAGTTTACCGGGTGCCATTTGCGGTGTTCATCAGTCTGCACGGCTGCCACGTATATATCATTATCTTTAAGCCCCACCGCCGCATAACCAAGCAAAGGCAAAGTTTTAGTGGGATCATTTTTTACACAAGCAGGCATTAACGTGCGGGTAAAACCTTGGGGCAGCAAAGCTGCTACAGCACTAACCGGTTCCTGGGCATTAAAAGGGTTTTTATCTAAAAGAGTTATCTCATCTTCCCGGTTAAGACCTACCGGGTAATGAACAGGCACACTTACTAAGGATGCACCTTTAGGTAAAGGAATCAGTTCATAATCTTCAGGTATTACCCACTGGTTACCAGTCCTGCCTAGCATTTGCAGGGAAGCATCTTCAAACATTTCACCTTTAGCATTGGCGTATAAGGTTAAGTACATCTTATTACCTCGTAAAAAAGCTTTTCTTATAGTCTATACTAATTTACTGGACCCTGCAAAACCTCTTCTTCTCCCCTAACAAAAAAAAGCCCCTCTGGGAGGGGCTGCTTTAAGCTACTAGCGTAAATAAGTTAAAGGATCGAAGTTTTGGGAATCCTTTTTAACTTCAAAATGTACGTGGGGACCGGTAGTTCTTCCGGTAGTTCCAACTGTGCCTATAACCTGACCTTTAGCTACTTTAGCCCCTTTACCAACTTTAAAGCTTTCCATATGAGCATATAAAGTCTCATATCCGTCAGGATGTTCTATAATTATGGTTCTCCCATAAACTGCTCTAAAATCAGCAAATGTTACCGTTCCTGCCGCCGCCGCTTTAATAGAGTCTCCCCTATCTCCCGCAATATCCAGACCATGATGGAAGCCACTTGATCTCCATCCATACTTGGAGGTTATAGTACCTACCAAAGGCCATATAAATTGTGTGGCGGTACGGGTCATAGAACGGGATGGTTCATTATAGGCTAATACCGGCCTACTGCTGATACTATCGGGAATATCTAATTTATCCCCAATTTTAAGTGAACTCGGGTTTTTCCCCAGATTAGCTCTAATAATCTGATTAACATCCACATCATATTTTTGGGCTATATCCCACATAGTTTCACCTTTAATAATAGTGTGTACTCTAGCCCTATCATAGGGAATCTCTAAAGTCTGGCCTACTGCCAAAACACTATTTTTATTAAGGTTGTTCATGACTAAGACGGTGTTAAGTTCAACTTGGTGTTTTCGCGATATATCCCATAGTGTATCACCCTTTTTAACTTCGTAAAGCTTGACCTTACTTTCAGTTGAAATAGTGTTAACAGTACAAACCGGTATAAACTCACCTTTGGTTAAGGCTGCCTCAACATCATTACCACTAGACATAATGAATAAAAAGCATAGTACCAGAGAGCCTACCCACTTTTTGGATTGCAATAAATTCACCTCATTTCTGCAGACAAAAAAAGGGTCTTCTGACCCTATTTTTTACAGAAAATAAAGGTTTTATTCATTTCTAGCTTTAAACGAGTTTCTAGACAGTTCCTTTTTACCGAAAACTACCGGCGCAGCCCTTAGTAAATCCGCATTAGACTTAGTCTTTCTCATAGTATCAACCATCATTTGCATACTTTCAACCGGGGTATATTCATTAAAGGTATTGCGTAAGTTCCAGGTCAATTCCATTTCCTCATCGTTTAAAAGCAGCTCCTCTTTTCTGGTACCGGACCTCTTAATGTCAATAGCCGGGAATATACGGCGTTCACTTAATTTCCGATCTAATACCAGTTCCATATTACCCCGGCCTTTAAATTCTTCGAAGATTACTTCATCCATCCGGGAACCGGTTTCAATTAAAGCCGTAGCTATAATGGTAAGACTGCCGCCTTCTTCAATATTTCTGGCTGCTCCAAAAAACCTTTTCGGTTTATCCAGAGAGGCGGGATCAATACCACCGGATAAAGTTCGGCCACTAGGTGGAACGACCAGATTGTGAGCTCTAGCTAAACGGGTAACACTATCCATTAAAATAACTACATCTTTCTTATGTTCAACTAACCTTTTAGCCCTTTCCAAAACCATATCCGTAACCTTAACATGATTTTCGGGCGGCTCATCAAAGGTAGAAGCTACTACCTCAGCCGAAGTTAAACGCTGCATGTCCGTGACTTCCTCGGGCCGTTCATCAACTAATAAAATAATAACCTCTAATTCAGGATGGTTTTTAGTAATACCTTGGGCAATCTTTTGTAACAAAATAGTTTTACCCGCTTTAGGCGGGGCTACTATCAGTCCCCGTTGACCCTTGCCAATGGGAGATATTAAGTCAATGATACGAGTAGATAATTCTCGCGATTCAGTCTCCAGAGTAATACGCTCGGTAGGATATAAGGGAGTCAATGCGTCAAAATGAACTCTTTTCGTAGCATCATCCGGGGGGAATCCATTTACATCTTGCACCTTAAGCAAGGCATAAAATCGTTCGTTATCTTTGGGAGATCTTACTTGGCCTCCCACTAGGTCACCCGTCTTTAATTCAAATTTCCTAATCTGTGAGGGTGAAACATATATATCTTCATGACTGGGTAAATAGGCAAAGGGGCGTAAGAATCCGTATCCATCAGGCATTATCTCTAAAACACCTTTAGCTTGCAGCAGTTCATCTGAATGAGTCAGGGCTTTAGTAATTTCAAAAACCAACTCTTTCTTGCGTAACTTGGAATACCCTGCTAGCCCATTGTCCTTAGCTATTTGGTATAGTTCCAACATAGTCTTATTATCTAGTTCCGAAATATTCAAAATTTTCCTCCTTCCTAAAATTAGCGCGATAATAGCACAGGAAATTATAATTCCAATGGTGAGATGAAATAAGTTTAAAAGATATTAAAAATAATAGACTTGAAAATACCGCCCAGAGGACAGGCCTAGGCATGAACGAAAGAGCGGATATAAATATGAAAGTTTATAAGAGATTATACCTGTAAATAGGATAATCTAACCAGAAAAAACTATTAATCTAATAATAATTTTATACGGTTATCTTTGAAAAGTGGTTTGCGGTCTAAATCATGGTTAGCCTCAATGTGCCTAATAGTTCCCGAAGTGCTGCGCATTACCAGAGTTTCGGTTATAGCCCGTCTCTTATTATAACGCACTCCCTTAAGTAAGAAAGAATCAGTAATGCCCGTGGCCACAAAAATAACATCATCAGATCTAACTAATTCATTCATAGTAAAGATTTTGTCCGGGTTTTCTATGCCCATAACTTTACATCTAGCAATCTCTTTTTCATCTTCGGGCCAAAGTTTAGCTTGAAAATCGCCCCCCATACATTTTAAAGCTGCGGCAGTAATTACCCCTTCCGGAGCACCACCGATACCCATAAGTAAATCAACTCCCGAATCTCCATAAGCCGCGGCTACTCCGGGAGATACATCCCCATCTGTAATTAGCTTAATTCTAGCTCCGGCCCGGCGGACTTCTTCTATTATAGTTTGATGTCGGGGCCGGTCTAATATAACTACCGTTACTTCACATATTAATTTGCCTAAAGCTTTAGCTACCTCTTTTATATTCTCTTTAACGGGAGCCTCCAGGTGAATTCTTCCTTTAGCTTCAGGACCAACTGCTATTTTATCCATATACATATCAGGAGCATGTAATAAAGCCCCTTTAGGAGCAACAGCTAGAACTGCAATAGCACCGGTCAGACCTTTGGCCACAATATTAGTTCCTTCTAATGGGTCTACCGCAATATCAACTTGAGGCGGCACCCCTAAGCCGACCTTTTCTCCAATGTATAACATAGGGGCTTCATCCATTTCCCCTTCGCCGATAACAACTACCCCATCAACTGATACCGTGTCAAACATAACCCGCATAGCTGTAACTGCTGCATCATCGGCTGCTTCTTTGTCACCCTTGCCTACCCAACGGGCAGCCGCCAGGGCAGCCGCTTCAGTAACCCGAGCAAATTCTAATGCTAATTCTCTTTCCAACAAAACTAACCCTCCGATTCGACTACTTAAACGCTTGCTCCCAGTCAGCTCTAAATTGCTCTATACCGGCCTCAGTAAGCGGATGTTTAATCATCTGTTTAATAACTTTATAAGGAATCGTAGCTATATGTGATCCAAGTTTAGCTGCTTCTACGGTATGCATAGGATGCCTGATACTAGCAGCAATAACTTCCGTCTCAATCATAAATTGGTCAAAAACGGTCAGAATATCATCTAACAAGATAAGCCCACCATTGCCAATGTCATCAACCCGTCCTATAAAGGGGCTGACAAACTTAGCTCCAGCCCGGGCTGCCAGTAAGGCCTGGTTAGCGGAAAAAACCAAAGTAGCATTACAAAAAATACCTTCGCCTTTAAGAGTTTTAATCGCCATTAAGCCCGACTCGGTAAGGGGAATCTTAATTACTACATTAGTATGAATAGCCGCCAGTTCTTGGGCTTCTTTAATCATCTCTTCATAACTTAGCCCTATAACTTCGGCACTAATTGGACCATCAACTATATCACATATTTGTTTAATAATGGATTTATAATCTTTTTTCTCGCGAGCTACTAAAGTGGGATTGGTAGTTACACCAGCTAGAAACCCCATAGAGTTAATCTCTTTTATCTCTTCTATATTAGCAGAGTCAATAAAAATACGCAAAAAAATCCTACCTCCTACCTGATATTCTTTTAAGCCTGCCCGGAGCTTTTGAAAAGTCTGATTTTTTCCCGGATAATTTCTACCGTGGCCTCCCGGGCTGGACCTAGTATTTTCCTGGGATCTATTTCTTCAGCATTATTAACTAATACTTGACGCATTTGCCCCACAAAGGCTTCCCTGATATTAGTGTCAATATTTACTTTGCAGACTCCCAACTCTATGGCTTTGGTAATAGCTTCGTCGGGAACCCCGGAAGAACCATGTAAAACAATAGGTATGTTAACTAAAGCTTTAATTTTAGCTAAACGCTCATAATCCAGCTTAGGCTCTCCTTTATACTGGCCATGGGCAGTACCAATGGCAATCGCCAGACTATCTACCCCAGTTTGCTCCACAAAATATCTAGCTTCTTCAGGGTCAGTATACATAGCGTCTTTTTCACTTACATGGATATCATCCTCTGTACCGCCTATTTTACCCAATTCCGCTTCCACCGATACCCCAATAGGCCGAGCTATTTCTAAGACCTTTTTAGTTATGGCAATATTATCTTCTAAGGCTAATTTGGAACCATCATACATAACCGAAGTAAAACCACTGCGGATACACTTAACTATCTGCTCAAAGTCAGTACCATGGTCTAAGTGTAAAGCTATGGGAACCTTAGTAGAATTAGCAGCAATCCTTACTAATCCCGTAAGAAATTCTAAACCGGCATATTTTATAGCCCCTTGGCTGGCTTGCATTATAACCGGCGCATTTTCCTTTTCCGCCGCTTCCATAATAGCTTGAACTATTTCCATATTATTAGCATTAAATGCTCCTACGGCATACTTGCCTTGATCTGCCTTTTGTAATAACTCCGTTACCGAAACTAGTGCCATTAAAAAATCACCTCTAAAAATTTAGATTAACACACTTTATCTAAAACCATTTCTTTAACCATTTCCCGCAAGATCATAATATCAAACGGCTTGGTTATACATTTTTTAACCCCTATATCTAAGGCTTGGTTGACTATATCCATCTCTCCATAGGCGGTCATCATTATTATGGATTGTTCTTTATCATTAGTTAAAATCGCTTGGGCAGCCTCTAACCCATTCATATTAGGCATTTTCATATCCATTAATATAATATCCGGGGTTAATTCCCGGGCTTTAACTATAGCTTCCTGCCCATCTGACGCTAAATGCACATTAAAACTCTCTTTTTTAAAAAGCTCCTCTAGTAAGCGGCGCACACCTTTCTGATCGTCAACTATTAATATAGTATTTTTCATAAACTGCCCTCCCTAAATCACTCCTAGGTACTATTTCGGCAGGTTACAAAAAAATCCTTCCTTTATTTGTAAAATGGTAATAAAGAAATTACACCAACTACAATACCTCCTATTAATATTATAGTGGTAATAATAGGAATTATGAATAAAACCAAGGCTTGGCTGGTGGTTAACTCCAATGATTCTCTTATGGCAATTATTTGCAAAACAATTAGCCAAATAGCTATAACAAATGATATCAGATTTGACAAAGGCGCTAATCCTAATAAAATAGCTATATATTGTAAAGGAGGTCCCAGGATTCCTGGTATAGAAGAAAAACTTAAACTAGTTAATAAACCGCTAGCATTAGCGTTTTGATAAATTATTTCTCCCAGTAAGGAATAAATTCCTGCCATAACAAAAAGCATAATAACAGAAAGTATTACTCCTATCACTGCACCTATCCAAGTCAACCCGCCCGGAATAGCTAAAGCTTGTTCGAGGGGATCAATAAATGCTATACCCCGGTTAACCATCATATTAAATGACATAACTACCAAAAAGATTATGATACCAGCCAGCCATGATTTATTTTGGCTTAAAACTTTTAAAGTAGCGGCCGGGCTAAATAATACCCCGTATATAGTTTCAGTTAAATTCATCTTAATCTTCCTTCCCCGCAAGAATTACCGTGAGGCTACTTTATTTGCGGATAATTACTAAGCAAAAGATCTTTAGCACTCATATTTAAGGAAAAAGTATCCCAAAAATTATTGGCATTTAATTTTTCCACTTCTGCTCCGGCCGGAATTCCGGCCATTCTTGCCGCTTTATCAATAGCATCATAATAATTGCCGATACTATCTACTAAGCCTAATTCAAGGGCTTGCCGTCCTGAAAATATTCTGCCGTCAGCAATATTTACTAATTCTTCGTCATTTATTCTACCTTGACGTCCTTGCCGCACCTGATCTAAAAACTGCTCATAGGAGTCATCGATAATTGCTTGTAATAACTGGTGCTCCTCTTCGGTCAACTCCCGGGACGGTGAACCTATATCTTTAAATTCCCCGCTTTTTATCACCTGAGGGCTAACCCCTATTTTCTCATATAATCCCTGCAAATTAGTAAGCTCCATAATAACTCCTATACTGCCGGTCAAAGTCGCCCCATTAGCTACGATATGGTCAGTACTACAGGCTATCCAGTACCCGCCTGATGCACATATATCTCCCATGGAAGTAACGATAGGCTTGCCTGATTCTCTTAATCGGTCTAATTCAATCCCAATTTCTTGGGAAGCGCCGGAAGTCCCGCCCGGACTATTAATTCTTAAAACTACCGCTTTGATATCCTTACGCTCCCGGGCTTTACGAATAGCCGCCATAATCTGGTTAGCACTAGCTACTTCACTATTAACTAAATTAACGGAAGTATTGCCGGCAATAGTTCCATTTACTTCAATAACTCCAATTTTAGGTGTACCTGAAGCTAACCTATCCTGGGGACCATTAGCTGATGTAACCGCCAGATAGCCAACTATTATTAGAAAGAAAGCTAATCCCCCTACTACCAGCTTCTTTTTCATGCTCATTCCTCCTCGGTAATATAAATAGTTTTATTGCCCTGCCTCACCTTGCCGGGTAAACCCTCTTTTACATACCAGCGCTTTATCCCCTGAGCTGCTAAGGTTTTTCGAATGGGCACCTCTACTATATCCCCTATACCTACATCACTATGTACAGGAAGTTCAATTAATGCCATTTGCATAAAAACCTTGCCGCGAATCGGGTAAAAATGACCTTTTATTTTCACCTTTAAATTAAAGCGCGGATAATTAAAATATTTTAACAGGCTGCGGGCTAATATTTTCATTAAATCTATAAAATTAGTAGGCGGGTTAGCTACTTCCAGAACTAAACCATCACTAAATCCTACCGGTATAACTGCTACCTTAGCTTCCTGTTTTAAACGGTAAGTTCTAAAATAACCTAAAAAGCTGGTTTTAGGCAATGAACGTAGGGCAATTACCTTAGTTTTAAAGGCAAAAGGATCAATTAAAGTAAAGGGCTGAGGCATTTTGCCCACAGGAAATTGGCCGGATAATAAAGTGCCGATTCTTACCGCATCTAAATGCATAAAAGGATACTTTAAAAAGACGGTACTATTAGCGCAATGTTTTACTGGTATTTTAATATTATTAGCCTCTAACGCAGTTAAAACCTCCTGGAACCGGGCAAATTGTTTAAGGGTATATTTTTCATCGCTGGCTTCAGCCATATGAGTAAATATCCCCTCTATGTATATATAGGGATTTTCCTTTAAGGCTGCACAAATATCCAGCAGCTCATTTTCATCTATACCAAACCGGCCTAACCCGGTATCTACTTTAAGGTGAACATTTACCGATGACTTTAGCTGCCTGCTCATTTTATCAATTAGCTGACTGTCATAGGCTGAGGTAATAGTTAGAGTTATACGGTTTTCTATAGCTTCCTTTACCTGGCTTTCTTCAATTACCGGGCTAAATAACATGATGCTGGATCTAATACCCGCTTGTCTAATTTCTAAAGCTTCTTTAAGATAACTAACCGCAAAAAAATCCACCCCATTTTGGTAAAGAATCCGGGCCACCTCTATAGCTCCATGTCCATAGGCATTAGCTTTAAGGACGGCTATAAGTCTGACTCTCTCATCTAACTCAGCTTGTATGACCTGCAAATTATTTTTAATAGCCAAGACATCTATCTCAATCCATTTATCGTCAGTTAAATTTTCCAAAACTTTATCACTCCTGCCCCAAATTACCCCTTAGCCCGGCTAATCTTCAAGTAAATAGGTAAAGCATTATTCCATAATCCATAAAAAAATGGGGAATAGACATAATCCCATTCGCCTATAAACTCGGTAAATTCTCCATTAAAGCCCTTTTTAAATCTATACAAACCATACAGGGGATTGCTTTCATCTAAATCACCGGAAACTCCGCGAAAATCATATAAGGTGCAGTTGTGTTTTTTAGCCCACTGAATCATAGTCCACTGAATCAAATAATTAGGCATGACATTGCGGTATTCATTACTGGAGGCCCCATATAAATACCATACTTTATCCCCGGTAATCATAGCTAAAGTGGCCGCAATTGCCTGTCCTTCATATTCGCCTAAAAAAATCTGGGCATAATTATTTTCTACCATATAATCCCATATCCATTCAAAATACTCGTAACCCCGGATTAAAAATTCATCCCGCCGGGCAGTTTCTACCAGGATTTGATAGAAGGCTTTCAGGTCATCTTTACTATTAGCCTCCCTTATCTGTACCCCTTTGCGTTCAGCTAATCTAATATTATAACGCCATTTCGAATGCATATTTTCTAATAAAGCAGCTGGGCCCGGGGTTATATTCAAACGGAATACAAAATTAGGCTGTACTCCTTCAAAATCAAGACCAGTCTCATTCTTTTTAAATCCACACCGGGTAAGAATATCTTTAAAACCCTCATTCTCCTTCTTGACATCGGGGTCAATCTTTAAAAAAATAGCTCCATGTTCCATCGCCACCTTTTTAGCCCCGGCAAATAACGCTTTACATAATTCTTCACTGTCTACATCAACTACCGGACCCCGGGGCGAATAAAATATACATTTATTAATTCCCGGCAGAGGCAAATTGCGCTTTAAAATTAGAAGGGTAGCTCTAATTTCGCCATTCTCCTCCAACACCAGAGGCAGCGGCTGCCACCCCATGCCCTTTTTGACTTGCCCCCATTCCCACAGCTGCAGGAAATGACCTTTAGCATGAGTTGCAATAAAATGATTATATTTAGCCTTTTCTTTTTCATCGATAATTCTGGTCGTAAACATTAGGTCGCTCCCTTATCATTCTTGTTAGCAATTTATCAAGTTTTAGTTCTGCACTATAACCTATTATGCCTTCTTTTCTTATGACTTAATAGAATTATTGTTTATTTTTCCATAACCCTATACCTTTTGCGGGAAGATTTAAATTTTTGTCTCATTTCAAAAAAGGATTAAAGTGATTTTGTGCGAATATTCTAATATATATGTATTGTGGCCTTTTAGAGAAAAAAAGATGAAAGAAATTGGGGGGAATTGTCTTGAGTACTTATTTGGAGGAATACAAAAGAAAGCTTATTACCGCTGAAGAAGCGGCCCGATTGGTTAAGTCCAATGCTATTATTGATTATGGCATGTTTGCCACTAAACCGGTTGATTTTGACGTGGCCTTGGCCAAAAGAGCCGGTGATGGTTTAGAAAACGTAGCAGTTCGCGGTACTGGAACCGTCTTGCCTATCCCTGAAGTTATTAAAGGTGATCCTGAACAAAAAACCTTTCAGTATTTTAGCTGGTACTTTACCCTAATCGACCGTAAAGCCGGGGATTTCGGACTAGCTACTCACAATCCTTTTAACTACCATGAAGCCACTATGTTAGCTAACAATCCAGACTTTGCTCATCTATGGCCTGATGTATGGGTATCTCAGGTAACACCTATGGATAAGCAAGGCTGTTTCAATTTTGGTATAGGTAATTCACATAACCGTGGTTTAGCCTTAAACAGCAAAATTGCCATAGTTGAAGTAAATGATACTCTACCCCGCTGTCTAGGCGGTAATGATGAATACGTACATATCAGCGAAATAGACTATATTATTGAAAGTTCTAACACACCGGTATTTGCCACTCCACCCTCAGCCGCACCATCTCCTGAAGATAGGAAAATAGCGGAATACATAGTGAACGAGATTGTGGATGGTTCCTGTATTCAATTAGGTATCGGGGCTATGCCGAATTTAATCGGAAATATGATTGCCGATTCAGATTTAAAAGATCTAGGTATTCAAAGTGAAATGTTCTGTGATGCCTTTGTAAGAATGTATGAAGCAGGAAAAGTAACTAACTCTAAAAAAGCTTACGATGTTAATAAAAGTACCTATTCCTTTTGCTTAGGTACTCCGGAAACTTATCAATTTTTAGATAATAACCCGCGTTTAGCCTCCTGTACAGTTTTGTACACTAATGATCCCGCCCGGGTGGCTATGCATGATAATGTTATGTCCATTAATAATATCCTGGAAGTTGACCTTTTATCCCAAGTCTGTTCTGAAACTTCAGGTTTAAGACAAATATCAGGAACCGGCGGACAGCTTGATTTTGTTATAGGTGCTTTCCACTCTAAAGGCGGCAAAAGCTTCCTGGCCTTCTCCTCGACCCATAAAGATAAAGAAGGAGTCGTCCATTCCCGGATTAAACCGATGTTAACTCCTGGTGCGGCCGTCACTGTACCTAGGACCCAAGTTCAATATCTAGTCACCGAATACGGTATGGCTAACCTGAAAGGACTTTCCGTTTGGGGCCGGGCTGAAGCTTTAATCAAATTAGCCCATCCCGATTTTAGAGATGATTTGATAAATAGCGCTACAGAAATGAAAATCTGGTCCAAGACTAATCGGATTCCGTTTTAATCTAGGTTGGGCCGCGGTCCCCCTGCGGGGGACTTGGGTTAGACACTGATTTACGCAGATTTTTTATGATCTACACTGACTTTTAATAATTTAATGGAGGCTTAAAAGCCTCCATTTCTTGTTTATATGGTGTTTGATACTTTTAAATAAAAAAGCATCCCAAGGGGGTGCTTTAAAAAACATAAAAAAGGTCAGTGTAAGTCATAAAAAATCTGCGGTAATCTGCGTTAAGACCCTAGTCCTCCTCAAGGAGGACAGATGCACTATCTCGATTCTTTACTATCGATAGCCGCTTTTATAAATCCCATAAACAGGGGATGAGGACGGTTAGGTCTTGATTTATATTCAGGATGAAATTGACAAGCTACAAACCACGGATGATCGGGGAGTTCCACGACTTCCACCAGATTACCGTCAGGAGAAAGCCCGCTTATGTCCATACCGTTTTGTTCTAATAGGGTCCGGTAATCATTATTAATCTCATATCTATGGCGATGCCTTTCTGCTATTTCACTAACTCCATATAATTTTTGTGCTGCACTGCCCTCTTTTAACAGACAAGCATAAGCACCTAAGCGCATAGTTCCGCCTTTATTATCAATACCGGCTTGATCAAGCATAAGGTTTACTACCGGATGAGGAGAAGCTGCATCAAACTCCAAGCTGTTAGCCCCGGAAAGATTACATACATTTCTCGCAAATTCAATAACAGCACATTGCATACCTAAACATATACCTAAATAGGGAATACCGTTTTCCCGGGCATATTTAGCTGTAGCTATTTTCCCTTCAATACCTCTTTCACCAAAACCGCCGGGCACTAAAACAGCATCAACATCATGTAAAAGAGATTCCCCTTGCCGTTCGATTTCTTCAGCATCTATCCATTTTATTTCCGGTTCGGCATTATAATAAAAACCGGCATGATTAAGTGATTCCACAATACTTAAATAAGCATCAGGCAATTCTACATATTTACCAACTAAACCGATAGTTACTTTTTTCTCGAGATTGCGGACTTTATCTACCATTTCCTCCCATTCCCTTAAATCCGCGGGAGGACAATTAAGGTCTAACTGCGCAATAACCTGTTTATCTAAATTCTCTTTAGCCAGCATTAAGGGTACTTCATAAATGGAATTAGCATCATTTAATTGGATAACTGCTTCCCGGTCTACATCACAGAATAAAGCTAACTTAGCCTTCAAATCTTCCGACAGATCTTTTTCAGTGCGACATACTAATATATCCGGTTGTATTCCTATACTTCTTAATTCCTTAACACTATGTTGGGTAGGCTTAGTTTTAAGTTCCCCAGCCGCCTTTATGTAAGGCACTAAAGTGACATGAATATATAATACATTTTCTTTCCCTAAATCAAATTTCAGTTGTCTTATGGCTTCCAGAAACGGTAATGATTCAATGTCTCCTACCGTACCGCCAATTTCACTAATAACTACATCCGGGCTTTCCTTTTTCTCAATTAAAGTAACCCGGTCCTTAATTTCATTAGTAATGTGGGGAATAACTTGCACCGTCTGGCCCAAATAATCTCCGCGTCTTTCCTTGTCCAGAACCGTCCGGTAAATGCGCCCGGTAGTACAATTAGCATACTGAGTAAGACTTACATCCACAAATCTTTCATAATGTCCCACATCCAGGTCAGTTTCAGCCCCATCATCAGTAACATATACTTCTCCATGCTGATAAGGACTCATAGTCCCGGGATCAACATTTATATAAGGATCAAATTTTTGTAATGCTACCTTTAGTCCCCTACTTTTAAGCAGTCTTCCGAGAGATGCTGCTGTAATTCCCTTGCCCAGTGATGAAACAACACCTCCAGTTATAAATATATGCTTAGCCACTAAATAGCCCCTCTCTTTCCCAATGCTTAAAAATTTACAAATCCCTTTGAATTTTACTCCCTTTAAAATATTAGGTCAACCATGATAAATAATCTAATAATATTACTTTATTTTCTTGGTCTAAATTGTTTTTACTTATTTCCAGATATGGCTTTTTGACTACTATGTCAAAATGCCTGGTAAAGTCTTCCACGGGCGCTAATTGAAACGAAAGATGGGGAGTTTGATAATGCATAGGTATGACGAGTTTAGGGTTTAATTTATTTACCAGGTTAAAAGCTTCCCGGGCATCAATAGTAAATGTACCTCCCACCGGAATCAGCAGTATATCTACCTCACCTAATGCCTGGATATCCTTTTCATTAAGTAAATGGCCTAAATCACCTAAATGAACCAGATTAATCCCTTCTGCATTAATCTTAAAAATTATATTCGAGCCTCTAAGTCGGCCTTGTTGTGGGTCATGATAGGATGCTATTCCTTCAAAATTTATACCTTCACTATGGTAGCTCCCTAAAGTATTTATGACCATGGGTTCACCTAAAAGTGCATGCACCTGATTATGATCCCAATGTTCATGGCTAACCGTAACATAATCGACTCTTTTATTATAAACTTTATAGCCGGCCTTTTCATTAATGGGATCAGTTATTATAGTCTTATTTAATACTTCTAATAAAAAAGATGCATGCCCCAGCCAATTGATCTTCACTTTATATCTCCAATTTAGCCCGGTTTATATCGTAATACCAATAACCATCACCTTGATAATCTAAGCGGTTATCCATATTCAGTCTGGTGTAAATGGAAGTTAGGCTTAAATCATCATCTTTACGTCCCATTTTAGCAGCAATAGCCTTAAGCAGTTCTGCATAATGTACCGGTTCTTGTTTTTCCATCATAATTTGAATGGCCCAATCAGCCTCACTTTTCTTTCTTTGAATCATTAGTTATACCTCCTACATTTGTTCGGGGGCACTTACCCCTAATATAGATAAAGAGTTTTTAATAGTAATTCTGGTTATATCCATTAGTAATAACCGGGCGTTTTGTAATTCTTGATTATCATTAAGTACCCGGTGACTATTATAAAAGCTGTGAAACAGGCCGGCTAAATCCATAACATAGCGGGCAATTCGATGAGGAGCCATAGTTCTGGACGCAATCATAATCTCTTCCGGGAAATCCGCAATTTTGCGCAAAATATCCAGTTCCTCGGTAGCTTTTAATGGGCTGGGATCAATATTTTCTATACTGGGCATGATAATTCCGGCTGCATCTGCTTGCCGGAAAATACTACAAATACGCGCATGAGCATATTGTACATAATAAACGGGATTATCCTGACTTTGTTTTTTAGCCAGCTCCAAATCGAAATCCAAATGACTATCGGGACTGCGCATTACGAAAAAGAACCGAGCCGCATCTTTACCTACTTCTTCAATTAATTCATCTAAGGTAACTAAAGTACCTGTTCTTTTGGACATCTTAACTATGTTGCCCCCCCGATATAAACGCACCAACTGCATGAGCAAAATATCCAAATTCTCGGGGTCATAGCCTAAGGCTTTAACTGCTCCCTTCATACGGGCTACATGACCATGGTGGTCAGCACCCCAAATATTTATAACCTTATTAAAGCCCCGGTCAAACTTATCCTTATGATAAGCTATATCGGCGGCAAAATAAGTGGGCAGTCCATTAGAACGCATTACCACTTCATCTTTTTCATCTCCAAACAAAGTGGATTTAAACCACCAGGCCCCCTCACTTTCATATATATAACCCTTGGTCTCTAATGATTTTAAAACCTCATTTATTTTATTTTCTTGATGCAGAGCTTTTTCACTAAACCATATGTCATAATTGATGCCAAAACGCTGTAAGGTTTCCTCTATATATTGCACCTTTTTGGCAATTGCATACTCGGCCATATATTTTCGACGGTCAACTTGGGGCAATTCCAGTAAGCTGTCTTTATGTTCCCGGATAATCTCTTTTACGGTATCAACCACATCTTGTCCGGCATAACCGTGGTCGGGAAAAGGTACATCATGGCCGGTTAATTGCAAATACCGCACTTCTAAAGATTCCGCAAATATCTCAATTTGATTTCCGGCATCATTTATGTAAAATTCGCGTTCTACTATATGCCCGGCCATTTTTAAAATGTTGGCCAGGGTATCCCCTATAGCTCCCCCCCTGGCATTTCCCATGTGCAGGTTACCGGTAGGATTAGCACTTACAAATTCTACTTGAATTTTCTCACCGGTTGGAGGATTAGAGCCATAATTATCCCCTAATTTTCTGACTAAAACAGGTATATCATACAACCAATGGTTATTCAAATGAATATTAATAAACCCGGCTCCGGCTACTTCAATCTTCTCTATATATAAAGCTTGGTTTTTTTGGTCTATTGCTTCTACAATTCTTTCCGCTATTTGACGGGGGGCCATTTTAGCTTGTTTAGCCATTAACATAGCTGCATTACAGGCAAAATCTCCATGACCCTTTTCCCGGGGTACTTCTATAACAAATTCAGGTATGTCAGTAAAATTGACCGTTCCAGTTTCCTTACATGAATGTAGGGCCTCATCAATAATCCCTTTAATATTGTCTTGCATTTGTTGTACTAGGTTCATGAGTGTCCTCCTAACGTATTTTTCCCTGTCATCTATATTTTACATAAAGTTGGGCAAAACTAAACTAAGCAATAAACCTTAAACATTAATTTTAATCAAGGAGGTTACTTTATGCAACTTAATCCCGGAGAACGGTCTTTACTAGCTTATTTCACCGATAAATTCCATGCTAAACAAGCTTTATCAGCCTTAAAGCAAGTTGGTTTTTCCGATATAGAAATTAATTCACTCCGCTCTTGTTCTAATAAAACTGTAAGTAATAGCAATTTATCTTCTTTAGTTTACGGTAATAGTGGTTATGATAAATCTTATGGTCCTTTACTGGCCGCCGATCCTATCGTCAGCGGCATGTCCTCCCGCTATGAGTCTAACCCGATTCATGCTTATGTTTTAACCATGATTATCGATAACACTAATTATCAAACCGCAGTTAATATTATACGGCAAAACGGCGGTACCATTTGAACACCGCCTAGGGACTAAACCATTTGTCTAAAAATTCATCCATATCTTGGTCGGCTTCTGCTTTTATAATCGCAAATAAATCTGCAGTTGTAGCAATTTTATATCTAAATTCAGCTAAATACCTGCGCAATATTTTAAATGCCGTATCTGTTCCCAGTTCATTCTCTAAACTAAACCAAAAAGCCTCTCCCCCTGAGTAGGCTGTTTCATAATATTCTGACGTAGAGTAAATATCTCTTAATTCCTTGGCTAAATTAAATTTCGCTTTAGACTTTTCCACAAAAGTAACCTCTTGACCTTTTACTTCCTGTAAATATTTATAAGCTGACCAATTAGCTAAACCTTCATCCAACCAAGGTTCCTTTAATTGGTCATTGCCAACCATTCCATACCACCATTGGTGGGCAATTTCATGGGCTAATATAAATTCGCTGCGGCTCCGGTCATAATTAGGCAACAAAAACTCATCCCGTAAAAAGATTAGCCCCGAATATTCCATGCCATGAAACCCATCCATGGGAACAAAAACAATTTTAAAATCCGGGTACGGGTAAGAACCGAATTTACAGGAGTAATAATTAAGCATAGCGCTTGATTCTTCCAATAATAAGTTGCCTATTTCAGTATTGTTATTAGGTACATAAACGGTTACCGTAGTATTCCCGGAATCTTTACTAATTTCTTCATAATTATATAAAACGGCTAAAGAAAAATCTCTTACATTACGGGCTTCAATAATATGGGTCTGCCGGCCATTGTCTTCCGCTATCTTTTGTAAATTGGTTCCTGTCGCCACTACCTTATAAGCCTCGGGAGTATTTAACCTGACTAGATAATTAGCCGTATGAAAACAAAATGGATCACCAAAAAGCGAATTATAGGAATTATGCCATTCTTCCCCTAATACATTAAGGGTAGGATAAAAGTTTCCTAACATAAATACATTATCCTTACTGCCAAAACGATAAGCTACCTTAGGTATTTTAACTATCCATTGCATTTCCACTACCACCGGCTGGTTAGGTAATAAGTCTTCCGTCAGGCTAACCTGGACTGAAACTCCTTCTAGAACATAGGGAGCCGGTTTTCCATTAACTTTTATCTCGCTAAATTCTAACCATCCCTCATCAAATCCTGCATAATAAGCTTTTTTAGGCGCAGGTGAATTATTAGGTTTTTTAAAGGCATTAGGATAAGCAGTAAACCATAATTCCTGCAAAATCCTGCCACTGGTATTTTCCGTATTTAAGGTGGTAGTACCGTACAAAACCCGGTTATTTATGTCCAGATATAATCCCATTTGATAAACAGTCTTTTCTGGGCTCGGGAACAAATCTGGAGCCACCAGGTCGGCTTCTTTTTTTTCTTCATCTACCACTAGAGCCTGCACATCATTATGCTCAGGCTGCACAGTGTAAATCAAGTATCCTACCGCTAATATAGCAATTGTCATGGTTATGCAGTAAATTTTGAATACTTTCAAAGTAGTCACATCCACTTACAGTTAATTATAAAGAATAATATGTTCGCGGTAATCCAGCTGCAAATCTCTTTCTAAAAAGCTTAAGAAACGAACTATCATAGCTGAAGCTTCAGCCCTGGTCATAATCTGATTAGGGTTAGCCCGGTTAGCCATATCTCCATAAACTAAACCTATTTCCTTGGCTACATAAAAACTATCTTTGGACCACTCAGGAATAGCGTAATCATCGGAAAAGGAAGTCATGTAACCCGGGGTGGGTGCTTTGTTTTCAAAACCTAAGGCCCTGATTAGTATAGTAATAGCTTGCGCTCGGGATAATTTATCTTCCGGGGCAAAAAGGTCTTGCGATACTCCGCTGATAATCCCTTTATTAACTGCTTCTTTAACATATGTATAGTTGGGATCACTAGTATTCATATCTTTAAAAGGAGAAACTTCCGCAGCAGCATTTCTAGTCCGAGCCGTACGCTTAGGTTCTTCGGCTAGTACCCTGATATTACAAGCTTTCATAATCGCGGTGGTAAACTCCATTCTCGTCATAGGAGCATCAGGAGCAAAAAAGGTCGAATTACCTTCAAACACATCTAAGGAATAAAGCTTGCCTATATCATCCGCCGCCCAGTGCCCGCCCACATCGCGGAATTTGGGCAATAAAAGCCTTTCTATTTTAGGCAGCATACTTTTATTTAACTCTATAGTACCTGTATTACGCCGGGCCCGGGCTTCACCGTCCTCGGTCATATAAGGCAAATTATATTCATAGCGGGAAAATAACTCCTGGTTAGTTATACGCATATGCCCGCCGGTGAAGCTGGACAATGAAGCCTGGTTATCCGTGTATTGTAAACTTTTATTCATACTGTCGGAAGCATATACTTTAACCGTTCCCTGCCAGGAAGAATTTCTGGTGCTATTATCTTCATCATCTTCTAAAGGCGGCAGTTCCCGTTCCACTTCAACAATGTACTCTAGGGTCTGGGTTTCGGTATTACCCCAAAAGTTCTTATAACCCACATCTCCGCCACTAAAATCCACTATTACCTTACCATCAGTTTTATTAATATCGTAAACTTTACGGCCGGTAATGGTGCCGGAATAAAAATCTGAAGCTGGACGATTATCTATAACATCAGATTTAGATAATTGATAATCAGATAAGGTATATCTATCTGAACCAATTTGAATAGTCTCCCGATAAGTTTTCAGATTAGTCTGACCCGTAGTTTGTCCTTTGTCATTCCTGACCGTGTAATTGGTCTCATAAGTTATCCGCCGGTCTAAACTTCCTGCTACACTTTTATCAACCGGAGCTAATTTATATTTATAACTTACCGAAGCTGAATCGGCTTTCTCGTTTTTAGAAATATCTATAGTACCGGTAAATTTAATCGGGGTACCGGATATGAATACTACTTCCTCGTATTCATACTCATTATTAACCCCGCCATTAAAGTCAGGGGGCTCTGCATAAGCAACCGACGAACTGCTCAATATAAATATCCCTATTAAGATAAATGATAATAGCCTTTTCATAATTAAATTTCTCCTTAATTAACTATTTGCTGTCACTTCAGAGTCCCTATTTTTACATTTTTATCATGTTGAATGTAAAAATAGGGAGAAGCCGTTTGACGTAGCATAGAGAATACACCCTGTGAAGGCGAAAGAAGAAAGGGGGCGAACCCCACGGACGGAGAGAGCGGGCCATTGAACACGGAGGTGAATTGGCCCGGTACCCCTTTCTTCTTGAGACAAGCAGATGGTGTTTCCTATGCGAAGTCTTGGCGACGTAATATTTTTACATTCAACTAACACCAAATTATTCCTAATAGCTTTACTTCACCAGCACAACTTTCGTTTTAAAATCATCTCTTACTATATAAAGCATTTCCCCGGCTTTTAAATCTTCCGGGTTAATAGCTTTACCATACCTGATAATCATAGCATTTTCCAGACTTAAGCTTAGGTTGCCCGTTTTAGGCATCCACTGGCTTTTAGCCCGGCTAAAATCTTGGGCATCTCTTAAATTAATACTCCAGCCCACCATGCTATCCTCAACAACCCGTTCCACCCGGCCGGTAGAAATGCGCTGGTTTAACAAAGAATCCATGGTTTTTTGCACCCTGATACTAACTACCCTATCCCCATCAGTATACAAATAAGCATACCAGTCTTTTAACTTACTATCTCTTACGTTATCATCATCAACGGCATAATCTCCTGCCCAGAATTCCAAAGGTGTAAGCATTTTTTTATTTTCACCGTCAATAATATATGTATCATTATCATAAAATAGCTCTTTAGGATCACTAAATGATTCCCAATCATTTTCATTTAATAAGAAAAAGTCATCTAACCATAACATATCCTGGGCAATCTGGTCTAAGCGGCCGGCATAAATATTGCGCTGGCCTAAATTAGAATTATTAATCCCCTGGTTATAAATATAAATAAGGTTAGCTATACGGCTGCCACCCCAGCCATCAGCTAATACATAAACATCCGATCCATTACCTAAAACAGTTTTTTCCTGAAGGCGGCCATCTTTAATTATAATGCTGCCATCATTAAAATTAATATTGCGGTTGCCTATTTCTAACATAGAGGCATACCAGTTTACATCTTGAATTTTGCCGGAAAAGGCTGATTCATATTGATTTTTTACTACTAACCGTTCCGTTATTTCCCTGCCCATTATAGATTTAGTAACTAAATAAACGGTTTTACCTTTATAATATTTAAGATTAGATGATGGTATTTTTTGCGAACCGGTAAAAGCCAAGACTTCCCTGGAATAAGGCATCTTCAAAGTAGCACCATAACTTTCCCAATTGCCATTGCGGAATACTTCTACACCAGCTAAAGATATAACGTTTCTAGTTGTATCAATTAATTCTAAATTCCCTTTAAATAAATTTTGTATTACAATCGAATTGCCTTCGATTTCTATTCGGCTCACCATACCGGCATTTATATCGTCGAAATAGAGCTTAACTGCATCTCCCGTATATAAAATATCAGCCGTAACCTGCTGGCCTTGTCTTAAGACGATAGTAGCCGGGGAAATATAATGAATTTCCATCGCCCCGTTAGCCATTTTTATTTGCAGTTGGCTGCGCTCAATATGGGTAATAATGCCTTGGCGCACTTTGCTGCCTGGCTCTATGTATCCCATATTAGCTGTAGAATAAGCTTCCAAGCTAACTAATCTCTGTCCTCTAAGCTGCCCATAGACCTCCATGCCGGATTTATAATCGTAAATATTAACCGGACGGTTATCAATCAAATAATTAGCATTAGCATCTATTTCCAAATCATAAAACTGTCCGGCATAAGTTTCAATCCGGGCCGAAACTATTGGCGGGCTTTCCTCCGTAGCAGGGGTAACCGTAATATTGATTAAGTAACCTTCAATTTCTCCGGCTACAAAAGGATTATAATTAGCTGCCACTAAGCCTGGAACTAATAACAATATACAAATAGTTAGACTGATAATTTTACGCATTAGTTTCTTCCTCCCATTACGGCATAACTTCCCATGCGATTAATAATAGTAGAGGTGGAGCCGGATAAATAATTATCCTTATGCAAAACTTGCCAGTTATTACTATAAGGATCATGCCTGCTTATAGATACATTAGAGAATTTACGCATATTAGCTTTCATTATATCGTAATCCAGAATTAAGCTCATATTAGCAGCTAGATAATCTATCGGGGTAAGAGCTTGGCCTTCATAAAAATCAGCTTTTATTTCATAAACCGAGGATAGTCCATTAGCCGATGAATTAGTATTACTATTAACCGGCTTGACCGTAAACCTTACCCCGGCCTCATTTTTACCTGCACTTTGACTAACTTTAGCATTATTAAAAACGGCTGGAGTTAACTTAATGGCAAAGTCAGTTCCCCGGATATCAATATTCATGTAGCGGCTATTACTAATCACTGCCGCCGGAATACTAAGAACTACTTCTTTACACCCGGCTAAATCACCCCGGGTCAAGTCTATTACAAAATTAGCACGATTTTCTGTAGTACCTAAACTAACCTGAGCGGTTTGGCCTTTTTTCTCTTGCCGGGTATTTTCACTTAAGCCTCCGTCATGGTCGGGAAGCCCTACATTACGGCCTGTTCTAACCGTATTGCTTTCGGCGGAAGGCTTGGAAGAACCAAAATCACCCACGGCCTTTACTATGAACTTATAAGTAGTACGCGGTTCTATGTCTTCATGGATGTAAGCCAACAGTTTAGTGGAGCCAATAAACTCCATTTGTCCGTCTTCTACTACATAGAGCTCATATTCCACCGCTCCCTTAACTTCAGTCCAAGTAACCTTAATACCTGTATCAGTATTATTATACTTATCATGTATGATTTCGGCGGTAACACCTAAAGGTGCTTCCAGTTCCGGCAGGCCGTAAGTAATATCATCAAAAATATCACTAGCCCCTTTATCAGGATTTAGCACGATAAGGCCCTGGCCTTCCAGCTTGCCGGGGGGAACCTTAACCGTTAAAGTTTCCGCATCTATGAATTTCACGTCTGTACCTTCAGTGCCTGATTCTAATAAATAGTTAACTATTACATTACTGGTAAATTGACGTCCACTATATTCTTCTTGCTTAGTACCTACCCGGTAAATAATATTGCCTCCGGTATCGGAAGCAGACTCCGTAGCAACCGGCATAAAGATAACTTTAGCCCCTTCCATAAAGCCTACGCCTTTAATTTTGATCTCCTGGCCCCCTTCCACTGAAATATTATTAAGCCGGGAAGTTTCAGTAGGGTCAGTAGCATTAATTACCGCCGTAACTTTAGGATTACTAATATAGTTGAAATCACCACCGGGAGTAGATATAGCTCCATCAGGGTTTTCTACTCTAATACCTAATAGGCCGGGCTTATTCACCGGTGAAATAGCTTGAATAGTCTTATA
>JAEWZB010000115.1 GCA_023395515.1 Bacillota bacterium | reverse complement strand
TCTATGAGCCGGATAGTTTCATATTCCTCTACCGTCATTATTATGAGATTATCTTCGATTAGTAGCGCATCAAGCGGCCCAAACAAATTGCTTTCAGGAATACAGCATACTTTTCTCCATTTCCTAGGCCTAGCCATAAATTATCACCTCCCATAATAAAAGGGCAGATATCAAGGATAATAATCCCTGATATCTAGTTAAACACTCTAAATACTCTCTAATTGTCGGTTAACCTTTTCCAACCTGGCTTGCAATAATTTCTTTTCCTCAGTAAGGAGAGATTTTTTATCTGCATTTGCTCGGCAAAATCCTCTGTTCCTTCTGGAGCCTGCACCTAATCCTCTGCCACCGCTTAAACCCCGACTATTATCAGCCTGATTTACATTACGGCAAAAACCTAGTCCTCTACCTGTCATTGTTCCCTGCCCTAAAGGACCTGTACCATTTCTTCCCGGCATATCAACTACCTCCTTTCATTATTGACATATGCCCATTACTAATTTTTAGTATACTTTATTATTGACATATGTCAATAACTTTTTTATAAAAAAAGTACGGGCAGTTCAAAAACACCCGTACTTTACACGTTAGATTTATTACTTATGAAATATAACTGTTCAGTTAATTGATAATCAGCTTACTTAAAAGCATCCGCTATATATTTACGAATAGTAGCTGCTTCTAGGTCCTCTATTTCCGTCTTGGAATATATCGTAAGCAGATAAATTTCGTCGTCATTAGTAACTACATAATATATTAATCTAAATCCGCCTGATTTACCCCTTTTATCACTAGTATTAGGAACTCTGCATTTATATACTTTGTCTCTAAGCAAATTTAGACCGGTAACTACTTCACCTAATAAGGTTCCTATTTCTAATTGCTGAATTACATTATCTACATCATCATCTATTTTCCTGAATTTTTTAGATAAATATTTTATATCCTTCTCAAATCTCGGAGTAATGATAACATTAAATTTATTCATAGTCAGAATACTTATTTGTCCTTTTGTATTTCAGTTTTTAATTCTCTCCAAGATTTCTTGGGCAGTTTACCTGATTGAATTGAATGTACTTCTTTTACACTTTCCTTTAAAGCATCTTCTAAAATATATTTACGTTCTTTTTCAAGCATAGTTGCCATTTTAATCACCTCTGTTTTTTTGCACCCATTATTATCCTTAGACACAGTATATCACCTCTAAAAAACATTTATCAATTGTTGATTATCAATAATTTATGTTTTTTTAAGTTAATTATTCCAAATTATACTACTTTATGGTTGCAAAAACTGTCCCCGTAAGGTTTTTACCTTCCAGTTGGTTAAAACAAAAAGCACGGGCAGCTATTATTCTTTACCCGTACTTTTACGTTTTACATATTACCCCTAACGTCTCACGCCTCACACTTTAGGCAGATTCTTAAGGCTTTCTTGTAGTTCAGCATCGGAAAACTCTATATCTTCCGTTTCCCCGGATAAATATTTATCATAGGAATAAAGGTCAATTTGTCCATGGCCGCTAAGGTTAAAGACTATGCACCTGGCTGCTCCTTCTTCCTTGGCCTTAAGAGCTTCATCCACCGCAGCTCTTATAGCATGAGCTGATTCGGGAGCTGGTACTATGCCTTCGTTTTGCGCAAACAGCATAGCTGCCTCAAAGGTAGGATTTTGCTTTACTGCTACTGCTTCCAGTAAACCATCGTGATATAGCTGGCTAATTAAAGGTGCCGCACCATGATATCTTAATCCGCCGGCATGAATACCGGAAGGGGTAAAGTCATGACCCAGGGTGTACATTTTAGTAACTGGTACTAATCCTAATGAATCACCATAGTCGTAAGCAAAAACTCCTTTAGTTAAGGTAGGGCATGCGGCCGGTTCCACCGCTACTAACCGCAGCTTCTTACCGGCTAACTTGTCGGGAATAAAGGGAAAAGCTATACCGGCCAGGTTACTTCCGCCTCCGCAGCAACCTATTACTACATCGGGATATTCATCAACCATCTCTAGCTGCAGTTTAGCCTCCTGTCCAATAATTGACTGATGCAGGCATACATGGTTTAATACACTGCCTAAAGAATAATTAGTATCATCCCGTTTTAGGGCAACTTCTACTGCTTCACTAATAGCAATAGCTAAAGTTCCCGGACTGTCGGGATGTTTAGCTAATATAGATTTGCCACTTTCCGTAGTATCACTAGGACTGGGAATACATTTACCTCCATACAGTTCCATAATTGATCTACGGTAGGGTTTTTGATAATAGCTTACTTTAACCATATATATTAGGGCTTCCAAGCCAAAATATTGACAAGCCAGGGATAATGCGGTTCCCCATTGTCCAGCTCCAGTTTCGGTAGTAATTTTTTTAATACCTTGTATTTTATTATAAAAAACTTGCGGTATGGCAGAATTTAGTTTGTGACTGCCTACCGGACTGACCCCTTCATATTTATAATAAATACGCGCCGGAGTATCTAAAGCCTTTTCTAAACCATGGGCTCTAAATAAGGGCGAAGGCCGATATTGTTTATAAAGCTCTCTTATTTCCCGGGGAATTTCGATAAATCTTTCCGTGGAAACCTCTTGCATAATAAGCTCTTTAGCAAATATAGGCTCTAAATCAGCCGGGGTTAGAGGTTCTAGGGTTTTAGGACTTAGCCCGGGGGCTAAAGGATTAGGCATGTCAGCCTGAACATTGTACCAGAATTTAGGCAATTTCTCCTCAGGCAGAATAATTTTGGTGAGTGTTTCTCTACTCATCTCATCAGACTCCTCTCATCTTATTAAATTGAATCAACGCAACTAGTTTAGCATATAAAAAATGTTTTTGCATTAAATAGTTGGTTAATTATGTCGAATGTATAAATATGTAGAAGCCGTTTGGCGTAGCATGGAGGATACACCCTGCGAAGGCTAAAGAAAGAAAGGGGTCGAGCCCCACGGACGGGGCGAGCGGGCCACTGAACAGGATGTGACTTTGGCCCGGTACCCCTTTCTTCTTTAGACAATCAGTTGGTGTTTCCCCGTGCGAAGGCTGGCGACGGAATATTTATACATTCGACTAACGAATGATAACTTTGGAAGTGAGCTCAAGTTTTTGCATTAAAAATAGTTGCAAATAATGTTAAGTTAGTAGTATAATCACTGTCAAACCTATCATAAATATTAACAAAGGGGAGCTGGACCTATTCCGGCTGAGAGTAGACTAAATGGAGTCTTTACCCTTGAACCTGATCTGGGTAATGCCAGCGTAGGAACGATAGTAATAATGTAATCGTTTAGACTGCCATACCTTGGCAGTCTTTTTTTATCCTATCAGAAAGGAGGTGCCATATTATGCCTAAAGTTAATCTTAGCTTGCAGACTCTGCCTATTGTCCCTGAAGCTAAAATATACGAAATAATAGATGAAGTTATTAATCTTATTCAAGCTTCCGGCCTCAACTATATAGTAGGTCCCATGGAAACAACTATTGAGGGAGAATTAGAGGATTTATTAGAGATAGTGAAAAAGTCTCAGGAAATCTGTGTAGAGGCTGGGGCTAGTAGAGTTGTGTCAGTTATTAAGATTGATTATAAACCTGATGGAGTGACTATGGATGAAAAAGTTGGCAAATACCGTATCTAAAAACGCAACTCCCGGCTTAGTTATATTGATATTAATGGTTATATGGGAATTCGGGGTTCGTCTTTCTAATACAGCCCCTTGGATTTTACCGGGACCTGTACAAGTTTTTAAGGCTATGCTAAGTTCTGCGCATTTATTATTAATGCATACGGCCAGCACTTTAGCAGAAGCGGGACTAGGATTTATAATTTCCATTATTTTAGCCTTAGTCGTGGCCTTTACTTTAACTAGTATTGATTGGCTTAATCGGGCCATTTATCCCCTATTAATAGTTTCACAGACGATTCCCTTAATAACTTTAGCCGTCTTATTTACCATTTGGTTTGGCTGGGGGCTTTTGCCTAAAGTCTTAATTGTGGTTTTGGTGTGTTTTTTCCCTATTACCATCAATCTCATTAATGGCTTAAAATCTGTGGACCCGGATCAGATTAATCTGTTTAATTCTATGCGGGCTAGTACCTGGGATACTTTTAGATTAGTTAAGTTTCCTCATGCTTTACCCGCTTTTTTCTCGGGTTTAAGAATATCAGCTACTTATAGTATCATGGCGGCGGTTATAGGCGAATGGTTAGGAGCCCAAAGAGGCTTAGGCTATTTTATGACTATACAGCAAAAGAGCTTTGCTATTGATCAGGTTTTAGGAGCGGTAATAATCATATGTGTAATAAGTCTGGGACTAGTTAAATTAATCGAGGTAGGAGAATATTTTTTAATCCCTTGGAACCGCAAAAATACTGTGGAAGGAGAATAACATAAATCATGAAAAAATTTATAGTTATGGGGGTTATCATAACCTTAATTTGTGGTATGGTAGGATGTACAACCCCTAGTAATGATGAGGCTAAATTGCAAAAAGTTACCATAGTTTTAGATTGGCTGCCTAACACTAATCATACCGGATTTTATGTAGCTAAAGCACAAGGTTTTTATGAAGAACAAGGACTGGAAGTGGAAATAGTTCAGCCGTCTGAAGGCGGGACCGCCCAACTGATTGCCGCCGGACAAGGTGATTTTGGAGTTAGCTATCAAGAAGAAGTTACTATAGCCAGGTCACAAAATATACCAGTGGTAGCCATTGCCACCATTATTCAGCATAATACCGCCGGTTATGCTTCATTTAAAGAAAGAAATATAACTGCCCCTAAAGATTTCGAGAATATGACCTATGGAGGAGCCGGTACTCCCTCTGAACAAGCTTTACTTAAAGCAGTCATGGACAAAGATAAGGCTGACTTAAGCTTAGTCAACCAACTTAATATTGGAGCCGCCGATTTTTTTACCAGTATGGAAAACGGCGTGGATTTCAGCCTTATTTATTATGGCTGGACCGGCATAGAAGCTGAATTAAAAGGTATACCCCTAAATTACATACCCCTAAAAGATGCTCATGAAGCTTTAGATTTTTATACTCCAGTTATAATTGCTAATGAAGATAAAATTAATGGTGAACCCGAGCTAGTCAAAAAATTCTTGCTGGCTACTTCTAAAGGCTATGAATTTGCTATTAATAGCCCCGCAGAAGCCGCCCAGCTCTTACTTAAAGCAGTACCCGAATTAAACTCCGATTTAGTTAAGTCCAGCCAAATATATTTAGCTGAGGAATATAAAGATGATGCTGACCGCTGGGGCGAAATGCAACTGGAAACCTGGGTTAAATTTGCTGATTTTATGTATGATAATAAGTTAATTGACACTAAGATCGACCCGGTTCAAGCGTTTGATAATAGTTTTCTACCTTAATTTACCGCTTACAAGTTGTACCTGTCAAAGGGGGACTATTTATGTCTGCAGTAGTAGTTAAAAATATTAGTAAAACTTTCGGGGATTTACATACTTTAGATGATATTTCTATCCATCTTAAAGAAAATGAGTTGGTAGTTTTGCTAGGGCCTAGTGGCTGCGGTAAAAGTACTTTATTCCACATCATAGCAGGATTGACTAAGCCTGACAGTGGCAGTGTGTATATAGATGGGGAAAATTGGACCGGTAAAACTGGCCGGGTAGGCTATATGCAGCAAAAGGATCTGCTCTTGCCTTCTAAAAATATTTTAACTAATGTAGCTATTCCCCTTTTACTTAGAAAAGTGTCCCCTAAATCAGCTTATGCCCTAGCCAAAAAGCATTTTAGAAATTTTGGGTTAGAAGGTTTTGAACAACATTACCCCCGTCAATTATCCGGCGGCATGAAACAACGGGCTGCCCTGCTTAGAACTTTCCTTTTTGCCCAAGATATTTTACTGCTTGATGAGCCTTTTGCCGCTTTAGATGCTATTAACCGGCGTAAAATGCACTTATGGCTGAAGGATTTACGTAAGGAACATCAATCATCTATACTCTATATTACTCATGATATTGAAGAAGCCCTATTACTGGCAGATAGAATTTATATTCTTTCGGACCGTCCTGCCACCATAAATACCGAAATTGATTTACATGATTACCCTGGTGAAAAAGAACAATTAGACCTAAAGAAAGAAATTCTTGCTCTATTAGAGTAATACATAACCAAAGAAGGTGTTATTAACCATGTTTAGTAAAGAAAAATCCCATGATTATGATAAATGGTATGAAACCCCCCTAGGCTCCTTTGTAGATGAGATAGAAAGCCAAGCCGCTTTCTCCCTCTTTTCCCCTCCATCTGGTGCTGCAGTTTTAGATGCCGGATGTGGTACAGGTAACTTTAGTATTAAACTAGCCCGTAAAGGTTATCAGGTAACGGGCATAGATATTTCCGGGGAAATGTTAATAATAGCTGAACAAAAAACCGCTTTAACTAATCTAAATATCACTTTTGCCCCTATGGATATAAATAATTTAAGCTTTCCTGACCATTCTTTTCCCGCGGTATTATCTATGGCCGCTTTTGAATTTATTCCAGAACCGCACAAAGCATATCAAGAATTATATAGAGTAGTTAAACCGGGAGGGCTAATTCTAATTGGCACTATCAACCGTGATAGCCTATGGGGACAAACATATATACAGATGGCGGCTGCCGATAAGGATTCTGTTTTTAATCATGCCTATTTTATGAACATGGAAGAATTAAAGGATTTAGACCGTCCCCATCTTTTAGATTCCCGGGAATGTCTTTTCATTCCTCCTACCGCCATGGAAACCGACTTTAATGGGGAAAAAGAAGCTTTTTATTCTAAAGAGAATAAGGGTGGCTTTATTATCTGTTTATGGCAAAAACCCTATTGATGATATAAAGGGGACATTCGGTCCCCTTATTATTTTTCTAACTATATTTTGTTTGATTCCTAGTCTAACATTTAAGGTTTATCATGGTTCATTTCTACAAAACTTCGGCTAATTTCTCCAGGGAGGACTCCCATTTCTTACATCGGTCACCCCAGTAGGCCAATATTTCCCCATTTCTTTTTATACCTATGACCTCGCATAGGTTAGGGCAGCCCTTGCATTCTATACTACTAGACTTAAAGTCCCCCTGATTTATAAATTCGTCACCTTTAAAATTAGTTGTTTTTAAAAATTGCCGTTGTTCTTTAGCTAATAAAGCGGCTCCTACTGCCCCCATGACATTATGATATTCGGCTACCTCAACGGTCTGCCCTAACACTTTTTCAAAAGCCACTTTTAATCCTATATTAGCCGCTACTCCGCCTTGGAATACTATAGGCGGCTCAATTTTTTTACCCTTAGCTACATTATTAAGGTAGTTACGTACTAAGGCTTCACAAAGCCCCATTAATATATCTTCCATAGGATAACCCATTTGCTGTTTATGAATCATATCTGATTCGGCGAAAACTCCGCAGCGTCCCGCAATGCGAACCGGCTGAGTGGACATAATGGCTCTTTCCCCAAACTGTTCTATGGGAATATTTAGCCGGGATGCCTGTTGATCCAGAAATGAACCGGTACCGGCCGCACATACGGTATTCATGGCAAAATCATGTACAATAGAATCTTTTAAGAGTATGATTTTAGAATCCTGTCCCCCGATTTCAATTATAGTTCTCACTTGGGGATAAAGGTGCAAGGCCGCTACTCCATGAGCCGTTATTTCATTTTTAACTACATCAGCCCCTAAAATAATAGCAGCTAGATTGCGTCCACTGCCCGTACTGCCTACCCCATCAATTTGCTCTACCTCCCCCAGCTCCTCTTTAATAATTTCATATCCGTCTTTTATAGCCTGAACCGGATTACCCTGGGTACGCAGATAAACTTTGCTGGCAATATGGTTATCTTGGTCTAATAAAACAAAATTACTGGAAACTGATCCTATATCAACACCTAAATAATAGCGCAATATTTTTCTCTCCTTTACATGGTTACAGCTTGGGTCGCAGATTTTTTTCTCCCCAGCATATCGATAAAAGCCTCTAACCTGGTATTAATTCCGGCTACACCCGAATGTTCATCAAAATAAAGAGTCATACAAGGAATATTTTCTGTCTGACTTACTTTACCCAACACCGATTGGGCTACTATTTCCGGCATACAAGTTAAAGGGCCTATCTGAATTAATCCGTCATAATCCTGCCGGGCAAAATTAACCGCATATCCTACCGTCTCTTGCCCATGTCCCCCCACCCAATGGTTAAGATAGGGACCGGCACAATTAAGTATCTCCCGGCGATTTGATTTTTTAACATAACCACCTAACAAATGGTCATTAACCCAATCACTAATGTAAATAGAACGGGTAAGATCAACATTTAACCGCCCCAAATGCCTAATTATATCGTAATTAGAGCTAGGCTCCAAAATAGTATAAATTTCCCCGATCAGCCCGATTTTTAAAAGCTTATCATCACTTACCGGTACCGCTCTCATCTTTTTATCATAACTGGCCACAATCTCATCTATTAATCTTTTATTATCGGCTTCGTCAACCGCTTGTAATCCTGCGTCATAAAGTTTTTCCACCCTCACCTTATCTATAGCTCTAGGCAGAAAATACTCCAAATTCTTTTCCAGTTTTTCTACGGCCTTTATTTTGTACCAAGCAAAGTTAACTGCTTTGACTGCTTCATAAAATGATACATTACCAGCCAAAGCCTTTAACTGATTAACCAGTTCGGTAAATTTAAAATCGGGAGCCTCTAAGATATACATATCAAATTTATAACCCAGGTCATGTAAAATATCTCTTTCCACCTGGGCATAATAGCCAAAGCGGCAAGGCCCCCATCCCCCTGCCATTACTACTGTATCGGCCCCCTTTTCAATGGCTTCTATAAAGTTACCTACGTTAATTTTTAAAGGCATACAAGCAAATTCCGGGGAATACTTAATACCCAGTTCTATGGTGCGGTTAGTTACCGGCGGGGGAGTAATTACATCCAGCTTCAAGCCCTTTAATAGTGCTTTAATGGCAATATGGGTATTACCCATGTGCGCAAAAGTTACTTTCATTGCTTAAATACCTCCTTCGCCTTAGCATTTCACAAAAGGCCTCCAGTCGAGTCATAACTCCGCCTTCTCCGGTATGCTCATCTATAGTTAAAAGCATGTAAGGTTTTTCCTTAACCTTTCTTTCTATGATTTCCCCTATTAAAGAATCCGGGCCACAGCCAAAACAGGCCAAATAAATAATTCCGTCCACCTCGGCCCCTTTTTCCATATAAAGGGCACTCCCCACCATTTTCCGGCCTAAGGTCCAAAAGACCCGCTTAGGTATAGTGGAGGCTGCTGCTTCAACCTGTTCTCTTTCCAAATACTCGGGAAAAATTACTTTACAGCCTAAATTTCTAAGTTTATTTATTATATCCATAGAAATAGCTTCATCATAAAGGGAATAACCATGACCTAAAATCCCGATAGTTAAACTATTTTCTTGCGGGTAATCAACAGTTTCGCCTTCCCAAACCCTAATCGCCTCGGCCATGGTATAGCCTTGTTTAGTTAAGGACCGGCATAAATAAAATTCCTGCATAGCATAATCCAAAGCCGTTTTAATTAACCTTTTATCTTTAGTAAATAACTGCCCAACTTCTGCAATACTCCGCTTTAGAGCTTTATCTGATTTGCTTAAATCAATAGTTATATCTATCACTTCCGGTAAACCGGGAACCGAGGCTTTAATCATATCCGGCAGCCCCATAAATTTAGGACAAATATAGCTTTTAGCTTCAATACTAACTATTCTAGGTAAGAAAATATAATCTAACTTTTGATGACACAATTCCATTACATGTCCATAATAAACTTTGATGGGAAAACACACCTCATCAACAGCTAAGCTAATACCTTGATCAATAATTAAACGGTTAGTAGGAGGAGAGGAAATCACCTCAGCCCCTAGCTCAGTGAAGAAAGTTTTCCATAGCGGGTAATGGTAGTAATAAAATAAACTATGAGGGATGCCTACCCTTTTCATTTATAATTACCTCCTTCGTTTTAAAGCTGGAACTGGTTGCCTGCTTTTATCCTTAGGCCTCAGAATCTCAGGCCGAACATTTTGGATAGGAACAGGAGAACGTACTAAAATACTGAGCATGGCCCGGTAGTTAAAGGGTATTAACGGCCACATATATGGGATTCCAAAAGATTTAGTTAAAACTAAAAATATTACGGTAGCGGCTAAGCTTAGCGCAAACCCAGGTAAACCAAAAAGTCCCGTAGAAATTAATAAAAGCAGTCTAACCAGACGGTTGGCCATAGACATTTCATAACTAGGGGTTGAAAAAGCGCCTACCGCTACAATCGCCGTATAAATAATTACTTCCGGTATAAGCAATCCAATAGTAACCGCTAGATCTCCTATTAATAAGGCTGCTATTACTCCTAAAGCTGTCGCCAGAGGCGAGGGAGTATGAATGGCGGCTATCCTCATTAAATCCAGACTTATCTCGGCAATTAAGAATTGAACTAATAAAGGTATTTTTCCCACCTTTTCCGGGCCAATAAACTTTAAGGCTTCGGGAAGATATTCCGGTGATAAGGCAAAAAGCAGCCATAAGGGAGTAAGAAAGATTGATGCAGCTATAGCTAAAAACCTTACCCACCTGATATAAACTCCTACCGTAGGATTTTGCCGGTATTCTTCGGCGTGTTGTACATGGTGAAAATAAGTAGATGGCGCTATTATCACACTAGGAGAGGTATCAACCATAACCAGCACATGGCCTTCAAATAAATGAACAGCAGCCACATCCGGTCTTTCCGTATATCTTACTTTAGGAAATGGATTCCAAAAACTTCCCGGGGCTATCAATTCTTCTACTGATTTTTCCGCCATAGGTATGGCATCAATTTCGATGGCTTCAATTTTATCCGTAATTTGTTTAATTAAATCGGGATTAGTAATGTCTTCCAGATAGCAGATACAGATATCAGTTTTAGATCTCTTCCCTACTTGCAATAATTTGGTCCTTAGCTTAGGGTCTCTCACCCTTCTTCTTAACAAAGCGGTATTAAAAACTATAGTTTCGGTAAAACCGTCCCTGGAACCCCTGACCACCCTTTCTAATTCCGGTTCTTCAGGATTACGGGCCGGATAAGTCCTGGCATCTATTACATAGGCCTCATCAACACCATCGACGATTAAAATTATGGAACCGGATAATATATAAAATAATAACTGGTCAATTTGCTTTTCAGTACTTAACTCTACATAAGGAATAGTATTTTTTAGCCATGTTTTTACGTTTCTTACGATATCGTCTTCTCTGCGCAGTTCATTAAGACTCTGCATTACATAAGTAACTATTTCATCTTTAACAAAGCCATCAATACCGATTAACACGGATTTTCGGCCAATTACTTTGAATTCCCGGATTATGACATCAAAGCTTTCTTCTGCGCCTAGTTCCTTTTTTAAGAACTCCAAGTTTTTTTCATAATCTTTATCGATATAAATATGTTTGTTCCTTTTAAACAATTGGAGTTCCCCTTTCTAAGATTTCTTGCAATGATTTACTAGTTATAAATGCGCCATATTCAATATCATCATAACCATTCATTTTACCCAGGTCCCCGCACCCTACGATATATAATTCCGGATACTTTTTTAAAACCTCAATGGTATCTCCTTCTAATCTTTGGTTGCCTAATCTTTCTGCATAACCGTGTTTATTGACCGGCCTTCTTACTACCCGGCCTGTCGAGGTAACCGAACAATCAACTTCTACTCCTCTAACTTTGGTATCAGAAGCGACTGCGATTACACCTAATACTTGAATTGCTTCGTGTTTCATTAAATGATCTATTACCTGCTCTCCTCGGCCTTTACCCCTAAAACCCTTATCATCCACCATGACGACTACCGGGTCATAAGGAGCAGATAAAACTAATTCTGCTATTTCCGCGCCGCTTAAAGGAGTGGGATTACCACCACTCATCATCAATGGAAATAGATTCAAGTCCATAGCCGCAATCTTAATAGCTTTTTGTGCTGTAATATCCCCATCTGTAACAATAATTACCTGAACTTTAGATTTATCCCCCAACCTTATCACCCTTTGGGATTAAAAATTACTGCGGCTACATAACCAAATACAATAGCAGCCGTTATTCCAGCCGCGGCTGCTTCTACCCCGCCACTGATAGCACCTAGCAAGCCTCCTGTTTCCACCGCCTTTAAGGCACCTTGGGTTAATAAATGCCCAAACCCTGATAGAGGAATAGTGGCGCCCGCCCCCCCTAACTCAACCAAAGGCTGGTATAAACCTAAGCCACTAAGAATGGCTCCTGAGGTAATATAACCTACCAATATGTGTCCGGGAGTTATCTGCGTTTTGGTTAAATTCATAATAAGCTGGCCGATTAAACATAAGGCCCCACCTATTAAAAATGCGTTTAATAACGAACCCAATCCCTTTCCACCTCCATTACCTTTTTAACTTTTAGTTTTCTATAGCTACCGCATGGGCAATTCCCGGAATAGTTTCTCCCTGAAAACTGGTAGTAGGGCTCATCAGAGCACCCGTAGCTACAAACAACAGCTTATTTATCTTACCGGTTGTCATCATCTTAAGCAGAGGGCCGCATAACATAGCAGCCGAACACCCGCAACCGCTGCCCCCGGCATTTACTTCCTGATTTTGGTCATACAGCAAAACCCCGCAATCACTATAATTAGGTTTAGGGACAATGCCTTCTTTTATAAATAACTGCTCGGCGATAGCCTTACCATAATTAGCCAAATCACCGGTTACGATTAAATCATAATAATCAGCAGGCCTATCCATATCAGCAAAATGTTGTTTAATGGTATCGACTGCGGCTGGAGCCATGGCACTGCCCATATCGGTCATATCGCTCTGTCCCATATCAATTACCCGGCCTACTGTGGCACAGGTAATCCGGGGGCCTATCCCTAGTTTTTCTATCATTACCGCCCCGGCAGCCGTGGCTGTCCATTGCGCCGAAGGCACCGATTGAGTACCTTGTTCTGTGGGAAAACGAAATTGCCTTTCCGCGGTATAATGGTGACTGCAAGCGGCTCCTACCACCCTTTCATAAAAATCTCCATCCACTAACATAGAACCTAACAATAATGATTCCGCCATGGTAGAGCAAGCTCCGTAAATACCTAAAAAAGGTATCTTTAATTCCCGGGCCGCATAATTGGCAGATACGGTTTGATTTAACAAATCGCCGGCTAAAAAAACTTCTACATCATCTAAGTTAAGGCTATTCTTATTGACAGCTAATTTAATAGTTTCCCTTAAGAGCTTAGTCTCCGCCATTTCCCAAGTCTTTTCTCCCAGCATATAATCTTCCATAATCCAGTCAAAATCTTTTTGCCAGGGACCTTGGCCTTCTTTTGGACCTACCATGGCCGCCCAGGACGTAATTACCGGGGGAACTCCAAAAGCTACCGTTTGCATGCCTTTTTTCTTATTAGTTGCCACATTATCACCCTATCTAATAAATAATTATCAGCTAGTAAGTAAAACCTTAATTAAACCTATTAACATAGCTATTACAAACCCAAAGGTTAAAGTAGGACCGGCCACACTAAAGATTCTGGCTCCTACTCCGAAAATATAACCTTCCCTTTTATACTCCATAGCCGATGCCACAATGGCATTAGCAAAACCGGTTATAGGAACTATGGAGCCGGCTCCTGCTCTTTTGCCTAATTCATCATAAATACCTAGGCCAGTAGTCAAAGCCGCTAGAAAGATCATAATAACTGAAGTGGCTGAACTGGCATCTATTTTAGTTAATCCACTAACTACCAAATAATTTTGAATAATTTGCGCTAATAGACAGATAAGTCCTCCCACCGCAAAGGCCCATATACAATCTTGCAATAACGGGCGTTTCGGTTTAACTTGCCCGACTAAAGCATCATATTCCTCTATAGCAAGTTTTTTTAATTGATCATCTGTAGTGCTGCTCATTATTTCGCCTCCTTGCTTAGGATATTATTGGCCTTTATCAGCTAGATTATTCTTTACCTGACATATAAAAACAACACCTTGAAACAGGTGTTGCAGGTCAAATTATTACAGAAAGGCCATGTTCCAAATTATGAAACACGGCCTTTGCAAATAAAATTATTTCACTATTAAAGTGGAAGCCCACCGGGAACAATTCCCGGCGGGCGTGAATTCTGGTTAATCGTTGCTAAGCAAATTTCCGATGCCTACATTGCCTAAAAGGCTGCCTTCCTCCTTGCCTTTGCCGCCCTTTCTGCCGGAGGAAATAATCCGGTCCGCCATACGGGAGAAAGGCAGTGATTGCAGCCAAACGGTTCCGGGGCCGGTGAGGGTAGCCAAGACCAGACCCTCGCCGCCAAACAGGGCAGTTTTAACATCACCGGAAAACTGTACATCGTAATTCACCGTCTTGGTCATGGCCACCAAGCAGCCAGTGTCCAGTCTCAGAGTTTCGCCAGCCGCCAGTTCCTTTTTGATAATGGCACCGCCTGCGTGCATAAAGGCCAGGCCATCGCCCTCCAGCCTCTGCATGATAAAGCCTTCGCCGCCAAACAGTCCTACCCCAATCTTTTTCTGGAAGGCAATACCTACCGATATACCTTTGGCCGCACATAAGAAAGAGTCCTTCTGACAGATGAGGGTTCCTCCCACATCAGTCAGGTCAAAAGGAATTATCTGCCCAGGATAGGGTGCGGCGAAAGCGACGCTTTTCTTAGTCGACCCACTGTTGGTGAAGGTGGTCATGAACAGGCTTTCGCCGGTTACCACGCGCTTTCCGGCTGAAAGCAGCTTGCCCATCATGCCCTTGCCCTCGTCACGACCGGAGCCATCCCCGAAAATCGTATCCATTTGGATGGCACTGTCCATATACATCATACCACCGGCTTCAGCCACCACCGTTTCCCGGGGGTCCAGCATGATCTCCACAAACTGCATATCCTCTCCGTGGATGGTGAACTCCACTTCGTCCGCACGCTTCATCCGGGTCGACTGTCTGCCCCCCGACGGGGCCGGAGTACCGCAGGCAGGGCAAAATTTCACACCCTCCTGGATCTGATTTCCACACTGATTACAAAACATAGTCTATTGGCCTCCTTTTTCTCCAACTTGAATGAAGCTCTACTCGGTTACCTTAGTGACCGTAATGGACAGGGAATTATCTCCATACCGGAGCAGTACGCCTACACCATTGGAATTGCTTGCCCCATAGGAGCTGTAATCCTGGGTGTTCATTTCATAGGCATCATCGGCAAAGTCTGTTTTAATTGTTTCCAAATAGTTCTTATAATCGGCTTCTTCTACAGAATCCACCGCGATTATTACACCCTCGGTGCTCTCAATCACGGCATTAATTTTGCCTTTAGTAAATTCCGGGATGGCCTTCGCTATTTCTGAGTCGGGCCATTCGGTACTACCCATGGTGAATTCTCCTCCGTCTTTTCCTTTGACGGTTATTTTATCACCATCGATGTCTACATCTCCGCCGCCAATTCCCTCTACTATTTTCTCGGCCACCTTTTCCTCTGCTTTTTGCTTCACCCCGCAACCGGCCAAAGCGGACACGATTAATATAAAACAACAAATAAGGGCAATCTTTTTTTTCATTATATACTCCTTTCTGATTTCAGAATATAAAAATCATATGAGTACTCAGTATGGTTAATTAGTATCTTTTTTACGTCTTACTTTTAACCCCTTACACCTTCCCCCTCACGCCTTACATTTTAAGCAGCCGGGCAATAATTACTGCTGATTCAGCCCGGCTGGTAAATCCCTGCGGGCGGAAGCTGTTATCAGGATAACCGCCCATATAGGAGTTGCCTACTACGGCGGTTACGCCAGATAAGGCCCAAGGGGAAACCTGCTTAGCATCACTGAAGCTGAGCACTTGGCCTCCGGCTTGTAGTTTTGCGGCCCGGGTAATTATAACTGCAGCTTGTTCCCGGGTAATTTTGTCATCGGGCCCGAAGCTATTCTGGTCATAACCACTGATAACTCCATGGGCAGACGCAGTAGCAATGCTGTCTTTAGCCCAGTGGCTAGCAGTATCCTTAAACACCGTTTCTTGCTTGGGCTCTAATTTTAAAGCTTTGACCAGCATAACGGTAAATTCGGCCCGGCTAACCTCTTTTTCAGGCTGGAAGCTGCCATTGGTATAGCCATTGGTTACTCCGGCCTGCATGAGTTTGACTATGCTTTCCTGCGCCCAGTGACCGGCAATGTCGGCAGGCAGCTTAAATTCCGGCTGTGGTTCCGGTGTGGGCACCTCTTCCTTTTCAACAGCTTTAGGAGTAGCAATAACTGCGAATTTAGTAAAATGTTCCACCTGGCCGCTAACTGTGCCACTGGCCATATCTACTTCAATATTGTCCAGTTCCACCCACTGGCCTTTCTCCTCGTCAAAGTAGCAGATTTTTATATCATATTTATCCGAATCGATTTGTGACCTATTAAAAGACATGGTAACAGTAACCGGCTCTGCAAAATTACCGGACTTATCCTTTACAATATCTAAGACCTTGCTGATTAGTTGGCTATCGGCAGGCAGGCTCATCCCGGAAGTCAGAGCCGCTTCCCGCACCTGGACCCGGACATCGCTTTCCACCGCCCCGGCCGGGAAGGATAAAGCCACCCCGCTATCGGAAACATTGGTGCCCGACGAGGTTACCAGAGTACCTGACGGAGAAGAACTGCTGCTGCCCCCGCTGGGGCTGCCCGGGCTAGTATAAGCTGTCGCACTGATGGCGACGGTTTTCTGTGCAGTAGTTGAGCTTAGCGCCCCCTTGCCCACGGTAACAGTAAAGGTGTAACTGCCATTTGTACCGCTGGGATTAGCAGCAGTACCTGCCACCGGTTGAGCATAGCTAACCGTGTTGACAGTGACGGTAACGCTGTTATTGCTCAGTGCTGCTATAGCCATATCCCTTAATACCGCTTTATTGGCGGAGTTATCTGCCATTGCCAAAGTATAGTTGACTCCATTGAAAGCCACATTGATTCCACTATTATTTAACGCGGCTACGGCAATAGCCCTTATCGCCGCTTTAATTGCCACCTCACTGCCGGCGGCTCCCTGGCTAATATTGCCGTAGGTTGCATTTTCCACCGCAGTCAGAGCATTACCCACGATTACGCTGTCCGGGTCGGCTGACTCGGTTACCGTTACAGTAGCCATACCGGATTTTGTATTATCAACTGTTGAGGTGGCGGTAACCGTTAAGGTAGCTGCCGTTTCCCCTGCCACCACAGTCAGCAGACCGGATGTACTAATGCTGGAACCGGAAGTACTGTTAACACTCCAGGTCACGTTTTGGCTTGGATTATTGGTTCCCTCCACCGTCGCGCTGAATTGCTTAGTTGTGCCTTTTTGTACTGTTGCCGTAGACGGGGTGACGGTAACCCCGGTTACTGTAGGCAACGGCGGACCCCCTGAAAATTGTACCCGTACCGGCACATTGCGGTCGATTTGAGTGCCATCACCCAACTGTCCCATGTTGTTCCAACCCCATGCCCAAAGGTCGCCTGCACTATCAATGGCCAGACAATGGTAGCCGCCTTCGACAACTGCTAATGCCTGGATATTCAAAGCGGAAAGCTGAGTACTTTGAATGGGAATTAAACTGTTATTATTGGTGCCATTCCCTAATTGACCATTAGAGTTATATCCCCAAACCCAAATTGAATTGTCAGTTTTTTGGGCGATTAAAGAGTATCCTGAACCGCTTATATCCTTGACCCCAGATAAAAGTACACTGCCTACGCCCGCTCGAGCATTCTTGGTACCATCCCCTAACTGACCTTGATTATTAGCTCCCCATACATAGAGAGAATTGCCTGCCAGAGCTGCCGAATTGTCGTCGCTGGCATAAACCCGGGTTATCCCGGACAATCCTAACACCTGCTGCGGCGATTTTTTTCCGGGGCCAGGGGCGATACCCAGTTGGCCAGTTCCGTTATTGCCCCAGGCCCACACCGTACCGTCATTTTTCAAAACCAACGAATGCTGATTGCCGGCGGAAATGGCAGCAACGTTATCCAGCACCTGCACCGGAGTGGGTTCATAGACATTATCGCTGTTATTGCCCACCTGGCCTTCGGAATTATACCCCCAGGCCCAAAGGGTACCATCGTCTTTTAAGGCCAGGCTGTGCGCCCATCCGGCGGCAATCGCCTTGACATTAGACAAAATGCTGACTTTAGCAGGGGTAGTCTGTATTCCGCCGGTTGTGCCGCCTCCTTGCTGACTGTACACATTATCTCCCCAGCTCCAGACTTCCCCGTTTTGTGCCAGTGCCAATGCGTGATGATGCCCCGTCTCAATGCTGACAATATTAGAAAGCCCTTGAATTTTTTCGGGCAGCAATCTTCCGTTGTCGGTAGGTCCGTATCCTAACTGGCTTTTGCCATTAAAACCCCAGGACCAGACCGTACCGTCATCTTTCAGGAACAAAGTATGCCCATCATTCATAGTTCCTCGTCCAGCAGCTATACGAACAGGCGGAGCAGGAGGAATCGCCGTAGGGTCCTTGACCCAGACAAAGCTGGTGTTGTCAGTATACTTAAGATAACCGAATTTGGTTGGATCGGGCACGCCAGCGTCGGCAGCTTTCGGGCTGGAACCTACTTTTATATAATCTGGATTCGCCGTTATGCTGCCATCAATAATGATCTTGCCGCCGGCCTGTACCCAGGCCCCGACTCCCCCGCTGCCGTTGGCAATGGTATTGCCACCCACAATAATTTCAGCAGAATCCCTTGCCTCGGCAGCTATATACTCGCCCTGCACATTTTCTGCTATATTAATCTTAGAATTCGAATCCATTGCATATGCACCTGTGCTGTTTGCACCGGTTGAGAGTGCATTTTGGGTGTTTACAGTACCGCCCGCAACTGCTTCCGCCGCTTTGCCACCGATTCCCGTAGCTTTAGCATCTCCGCTTACAGTAATTACGCTAGCAGCTCCGCTCGCATATGCTCCGCCAGATACACCTGTGGCATCACCTGTCACACTAACAATGCCTCCAAGGGCATTTGCCGCGGTACCAATAGTGGCAATGACATTGCCACCCACGGTAATTTCGCTATCCGCTGCCTGTGCCCATACGCCACCAGTTGCTCCCTCAGCATCACCTCTTACGACAATTTCACCGCCAGTGTTTGCGAATGCTGCAATATTATTGGTACTGGTGGCTTTTGTAACTTCAATATATGAACCGGCGCCGACTGCCTCGACTGCATTGCCCTGGGCGGTGACATTCAGTTCTCCCGAATCACCAAACAGCTCCAGCTTGCCGCCGTTTTGCACTTTAATCCCCAAGCTAGCACTTGCACTGCCCACATTCAGGGTATATCCCGCTAGGTTGAAGGTAACGGTCTTACTTCCTGTCGGGGCACCATCTATGATGATACCGCCCGGATGATCAATATTCTTCTTCAGGGTTATCGTCTGCCCGTCCTCCACCGCGGCCAAAGCCTCATCCAATGAAGTGTATGGTGTTACCGACGGTGTAGTTGATATTTCGCAGACAACTGTCGGTGCGGTATAGCTGTACGCAGGGCTGGCAGCCGATTGTGGACTGTTCCTGAAATTTATACCATCTCCAACAGCAGTTACCTTAAAGGTATAGATACCTGCTGTAGTAATCTCTGGGGTGAAATCGTGTTCCAGCGTGCTAGCTGCAACACTGACCGCACTGCCTTGCTTCGTACCGCCTTTATATAGCTGCACTCTATAGCTAGAAGCGTCTATGACCCCGTTCCATTTCGCCTTGCTAGGCGTCGTGGTGTCCCAAACGAGGCCCGTAGGTACAGCAAGAGGAGTAAGCGAAGATGCTGTGACCGCAACCGGCAGGGTCAGCTTAAAAATTTGGCCGCTGCCTGACGCCGTCAGTACCAAATTATAGTTACCTTCATCAGTGGGAGTCAGAGTAAACTCAGTAGCTGATGTTTTCTCCGCCCCTAACTTTTCATCGGTTTCTGCTTCCACAATATCATATGCAACACCAGCATATACCCCGGCTAAAGATACGGTAGTTTCCACACCTACTTCCGCATCAGTGATAGGACCGGGTAATGGCTTGAGAAATGCTCTACTGCTTCCAGAATCATTATAATAAACTCCGTTATCGGCGGAATCAAGGGTAACATTCCCACTGGTAATGCTTAAAGTACCTCCTGTACCTGTTGAAACTTTGCCGGTAAAGCTACCGCCAGTCAAGGCGACAGTACCCGAGTTGTTTAGGGCAGTTAAACCTCCACCGCTAACAGTAAAACTTCCGCCGGAAATATCGGCGGTTGCACCGCTTCCGACCTGCATGGCAGTTTTACCTTTGATCTCCGCATCACCGCTGATGTCCGCATTGCCTGTAGATCCCATCACGCAGACGCCACATTTTACACCTTCAATGATTCCGTTGGTGATAATCAATTCGTCGGCATTGTATATTCCGTTCTCAGTACCCCTAACCGTGCCATCCGTTACGTTAACCGTTCCGTCCTGATTATTAATACCGTGATAGCCGCCGACAACGAAACCACCTGCAACTAAAACCATACCACCGTTATTGTAAACAGCCTGTCTGTGACCCATTGTACTCTCTTGCGTCACCGAAGCACCTCCGTCCAGGGTAAAGCTTGCTCCTGATTCTACTGCAACGACAGAAGTACAATCTCCGGTCACCTGCAAGTCTCCGTTAAAGGTAACATTTCCTGTAGGTATAGTAATCTTACTGGTGGTGTTGCTCCCCACATCCAGCTTAGAGCCGTTAGACGAGGTAAGAGTGACATCCCGGTTAATAGTAAGCGGGGTGTCCAGAGTGATGTCTGCATCAATGCTAATCGTGCTATAAACTGCTTCAGAAACAGTTTGCAGTAATGCTTCCTTAGTTGTAACACTAACAGTACCAGACGGAGGATCAGCCACCACCGCTCCTCCGGGCCACAGCATGAATAGCATGGCTATGGTCAGTATAATTGACCAGCTTTTGGATTTTCTTTTAAAAGCCATTTTGATAATTCCTCCTCTTCCCATCACAAAATCTGTTTAATTTTTCAATATGTTTCCTTTCTAAACATACGGTTTGCTTTACTTATCACACCACTTGCTCCCAAATGGTGACCGGGCAAACACCGTTTTTTCGGAGTTTGACTCATATTTATTGTAGGAAAAAAGTAAAGCAACCGAATAGTTAATCAGTGCTCAAAATCATTCAAATATGCTCATGTTTCTAAAACACGACAAAAGCCCTGGTATCCGGCACCGGATACCAGGGCTTTTGTATCAGCTTATTTATTCCTGGTTTTTTCGGTATTGAGAGGGAGTCATGCCTACCCGTTCTTTAAAAAACCGGGCAAAATTGCCAGGATATTGGAAACCACAGGAGATGAACGCCTGGGCAATATTGAGGTTTTTATCCCGCAAGGCTTCTTTGAGGTGATTTATTTTGATTTCCTGGTAATAACTATACGGGGTCATGCCGGTATGTTTTTTAAACTGCCGTACCAGATGAGAAGGGCTTAATCCCGCAGCATTGGCCAGCTTAGCCAGGTTAAATTCTTCCCGCCAGTTATTTTCCAGGTATTCCCTGGCCTTGGCTATGTCAGTTTTGCCCTGGTAAATTCTTCTGGTAAAAAAAATACTCATTACATAAGCCATTTCACCATCGGCATTGAAAATAGGAAAGTTTAAGATGTTACTGTAAACGGCCTCGATATCGTAAACAGCACTACGGGTTTTATACCATTCCCAAAAATTCTCCAGAGGAATGCGGATATCGGGAATCATAACAACTTCTCCCCGAAAGGTTCTTTGAATATAGTCCCGCAACCCAAACTGTTCATTGACAAAGGGGTCATTAATCAGATTATATTTTCCCATAATCTGGGAGGTATCCCTGACATTCCACATTCTGAGCACCGCATCGTTAACGAAAGCTATATCACCGTTAGGCTTGAATATCTGAATAGGAATAGGGAAAAGCTCGGCAGTTTGAAAAAGCCGTTTTTCTGTTTCATATTCAGAGTACTGAGAAGTCAGCCGCAAAGGGGCAGGCTCCCCGGCCGGTTCTCCTTCTACACCCGCATTTCGCAGTTTACCACCTGGTTCATTAGGCAAAGTCTTGCGGTATTGAGATGGAGTCAGCCCTCCGGTCTTTATTTTGAAAGCTTTGGCAAAGCGGCCGCTATAATCTGCACCACATGAGGCAAAAGCTTCCCGGATGCTAAGGCTGGTATCACCCAGAGCCTCTTTGATCTTTCCCACCTTAATTTCCTGATAATAGCTATAAGGTGTCATGCCGATAAAGCGTTTGAACAGCCGCGCCAGATGATGGCGGCTCAGGCCCACATGCCGGGCAATTTCGTCCAGGTCAAAATCATCCAGCCAGTGGGTATCAATATACTCTCTGGCTTTAATAACATCTAATCCTGACTGATAAACGCGCTTAGCCATAAATAATGTGACAACGTAAGCCAGTGACCCATCCTCATTCCATAAAGGGAAACAGGTAATATCATTGTACATATCTTTTTCTGTTAATTTATTTTGTTGTAACTTATAACGGTGGCTGATTTCCTCAAAAGGTGTTCGGATATTATTAAAGGAAAGAATTTCACCGGCAAACACCCGCCGCAAATAATCCCTTAAGCCCAGTTGGTCATTAATATAAGGGTCTTCTAAAATATTGAGCTTACCCACAATTTCTAAAGGATCGAGAAGGTTAAAGAATTCTAAAAAAACGCTGTTTACAAACAGGCTGACTCCCTCCGGTGAAAACACCTCGGTGGGGAAGGGGAAAAGCTCCAGCACCGCAAATAGGAAATCCTGCTGCTCCGCAAGCGTAGAAAAAGATGAATCAGCTAGTTGGTTATGTAAGTCATGCGAACTCATTGACTTAGTATCCTTTCCCAGTTGAGAATATGTTTAATATAATATCGGTTTTTTCTCCGTTTTCAACCACTTGTTTTATGTCTTTCCTCTCATTTTCCCACTTGATAAAAAAGGTGGGAACAATCTCAAAACTAAGATTATTCCCACCTAGAAGCCATGATACAATATTAATAAAAATTAATCTACATAGGCTATAGAAATATTAGCTTTATATTCAGTAATTTTGTTATCCCTACAGCTGGCAGTCCAATTACAAACTTCTACTCCGGTAATATTTTTATAATCCCGCGATGCCTCGCCTATGGCTGTTTCCACTGCATCTTGCCAACTTCTGGTTGACTCGGCTACGATTTCGGCTACTTTTACTTGCATGATAAAAACCTCCTTGCTATTTTTAATACTATTTTCTCTTAGGCAGGAAGTTTTTATTCAAGAATATTTTTAAGTTTAGTAATAGCTGCCTTTTCAATGCGGGATATTTGCACTTGGGAAACTCCTAAATTAGAGGCAATAACTGATTGGGTTTCATCTTTAAAAAACCGGCGCAAAATTACTTCCCGTTCTCTATCATCTAATTTACTTAATGCTTCCCGTATAGCCATTTTTTCTAAAATGGTGATACTAGGTTCATCATTAGCTATTTTATCTATTAAGGATAATTGTTCTTTTTCTTCCCCCGGTACTACATCATGTATGTAGGCAGGTGCTTGGCAAGCTTCCATAGCTAAGATAATATCTTCCTTATCTATTTCCAAGAAACCGGCTAACTCTTTTACGGTTGGTTCCCGGCCCAGCTCGCCTCTTAATTTATCTTGGGCCCACCTGATTTTAGCATAAGTTTCTTTGACTCCCCGTTGTACCTTTACTATACCATCATCACGTAAGAATTTTTTAATTTCGCCTATTATCATGGGAACTGCATAAGTGGAAAATCTAACATTAAAACTGAAATCGAATTTCTCAATTGCCTTTAATAAGCCAATTGATCCGACTTGAAATAAATCCTCATATTCATAAGAGGTATTTTTGAATCGTTCTAAAACCATATAAATAAGGCCGACATTAGCTTCATAAACACTTGATTTAGCTTCGTTATCACCCGCTTGAGCTTTAGCAATAAGGTCTTCATTATTCTGATAACTGGTTGAGGACAAACGCGTTCCCCCCTTATGCATAAGCTTCTCGGTCAGCTACTCCGAAGGTACGCAATAACTTTAGACTTGTCCCCTCTCCAGGTATGCTATTTACTTCTAGCTCATCCATAAAGGATTTCATAAAAGTAAAGCCTAATCCCATACGAGCTGGATTACTTGAATAAGTCGGCTCCAAAGCTTGGTTAATATCGTTAATGCCTTTACCATAATCCTCAATAATGATCTCCAAGCTATTGTTATCATGAATAGATACCATCAGGACTACTTTTCCGTGGGGTTCATTCTCATAGCCGTGGATTATACAATTAGATACGGCTTCCGATACCACTAGTTTTATTTCTTCAATATCATCCAGGGTACAATCAAGTTGAGCTGCAAAAGCTCCCACACATGACCGGGCAAAAGATACATTCGAGGGTATACTGGGGAACTCTATGCGTACAAAATTTTTAACATTCATTATTTTCCCAGCACTCGGGGCTGGTTTCACCTCCTTATTAAATATTAAGTATTTCCTGCTCATGCTTGTACATAGGTACCAGCTTATTTATTCCCGAAAAATATAATATTTTTTCCACATTAGGTTTAGCCCCGACTATAAACATCCTTCCTTTACTGGCCGTTATTTTTTTATATCTTCCGATTATTACCCCTAATCCGGAACTATCAATAAAGGTAACCTTTTCCAGATTAATAATCAGGTTCTTAATTATACCCTCACTTAGCTTTTCATCAATTTGCTGTCTTAGCTTTTCAGCTATGACCATATCCAGTTCGCCTACTACTTTAACTACCAACGTGTTTCTTATCTGTTTTAGCTCTACATCCACTGAATCTACTCCTTCCTGTCACTTATCCTAGTATTAAGTTCTACAGGAAAAAGCCATTTCCTTCCACAAAATTCCAATTATAATAGATAGGTTTCGGCAAGCATCTTCAAAATCTCTTTAAATAACCCGGCCTTAGGCACATCTTTTTTGGCGACTAAATCTACTTTTTTCTCAATAACTCCATCCTTATACAGAATCATTTCCCCCAGTTTTTGCCCTTCTACTACCGGGGCATCAATATATTCCATTAGCTGTTCCTCAGTAGTAATTTTTTTCTCTTCACCTTTTAAAGAAATCGCCCCTACATCTTCTAAAGCTACGGCCTCAACTGTTTCTTCAATACCTTTGCCCACTTTGACTATACCACATACACTTCCCGAGGGAAAAAAGGTTTTATAAGAGTATTTAGCAAAACCATAATTTAAAAGCTGCATGGAATCTCTAAAATGGCCGTTCTGTTCAGGTGAAGCCATAACTACCCCGATAAGCCTTAAGCCATCTCTTTTAGCCGTAGAAGTAAGGCAAAATTTAGCGGCATCAGTATATCCGGTTTTAAATCCATCTGCTCCCTCATACCACCATAATAATTTATTAGTATTGTACAATTTAAAGTCACCTTGTCTAAGGTTATATTCTTTTATAGAGCAATACTCCATAATTTTAGGGTAACTTAAAGCATAACGGGCAATAGTAGCCATGTCACTGGTAGTTGTATAATGGTCATCATCAGATAAACCATGGGAATTTACAAAATGAGTATTTTTTAAACCCATCATTTTGGCTTTTTGGTTCATTCTATCTATAAAATTTTTATGGGTTCCTTCCAGGTGTTCGGCTATTGCCACACAGGAATCATTGGCCGATCCTACTGCTATAGAAATTAGTAAATCCTCATATGTCATCTCTTCGCCCGGCTCTAAATAAATTTGAGAGCCCCCCATTTTCCAAGCATTCTCACTAGCTACCACCTTGTCTTTTAAACCTACCTTACCTTCCGCTAAATCTTCTGCGGCTAAAACTAAAGTCATTAATTTGGTCATACTGGCCGGAGCTAATTTCTTATGTTCATTTTTAGCCAGTAATACTTGGCCTGAATCAGCATCAATCAAGATGTAAGAATCAGCCTTGACTTCTACTCCATCAGCATTGACTGGTATAATCATGCAATTTACCAGCAGCAAGGTTAAAATTATAATCCAGCTTAATCTTTTTTTGTGAGCCATAAAAAGGCACACCTCCCCTAAAATATATCTCGCTAGATTATATTGCGTAATACAGGCTATTATGCACCTTTAATTTTTTTATCGCGAGAAATGAGGGGTAAAAGATGAGAAGTGAGGAGTGAGAAGTGAGGAGCCAGAAGTTAGGGGGACTCATCTTTCCTTTTTTGCCTCACTCCTCACCTCAACTATTTTAAGCATATTGAATCCACTCCGAGTTTATTATGGTATTGCCGGGAAGGTTGCGCCCTCCGCTGCGGCCTCCGGCCCATAACCTTACACTGGTACTAGGTGCTGTAACCTGTACCTCCCAGCGCTGTATAGTCGTAGCAGGTACATCAATAGTAGCAGTTGCATATGCGGCTAATGATACGTTTTGATTTACGATTCTTCTTTTGGGAGTAAAAGATAAATCATAAAGCCTGACTGTAGATGATTTGCGACTAGCAGTATTATTTAAAATTTCTATCCGTATATTATCAATTTCACTGCTGCTGCTTATGGGCCCGGTAGTAAAACTTGCCATGAAATTCCACCCTTCCTAATCATTAATTATTCTTACTTTTTACCATATGCAAAACTATCTGTTTTGGTTAGTTTTTAATACAAAAAAAACTCTTCAATAAATGAAGAGTTTTGGAATGATGTTTCCCTATTTCATTGAGTTTATTAATATATCCTTCAAGTCTTCCCGCTTCGGTTTAACTAAGTTATTTTGTATGTTTTTAGCCCCATGGGCTAGATTTATATATTCCTCGATTTCTGCAGCATGCAATTCAGGAACAAATCCCGATAGTTTTCGCATTACGGCGGTAAAATCGTCTAAATCTTTAAACCCGGAATAAGTAAGAACTTCCTTAGTGCGGAAGCTGTCACTATTATTTAAGGTAAAATTTATATATTCGGGCATTAACATTCCATTAGCTCTCCCATGGGGGATATCCTTAAAATAAGTTAAAGAATAGCCCATAGCATGAGGTATGGAAGTGCCGGTATGACTAATAACCATCCCTGCCAACATGGAGCCATAGAGCAGGTTATTGCGGTTGGCATAAGTTAAAGCTTGGTCGGTGGCCAGAAATCTTAACTCTGCTCCTAAAATAACTAAGGCTTCCCGGGCCAGAGCATCACTTAACAGGCTGTATTTGGAACTTAGATAGCCTTCCACTACATGGGAATAAGCATCTACTCCGGTATCAACAGTGATCTCCCTAGGCAGCTCCAAAGTATATTTAGGGTCCAGGAATGCTAAACGGGGAAATATCCGGCTCGAAAAAATGCTCTTTTTACTTTGGATGGCAGGATAAGTTATGATACTATAGGGCGTTACTTCCGAACCGGTTCCGGCTGTAGTTGGTATAGCTACAATAGGGAGAACTTCTTCAAATTTTATATCGAATAAATCCTCATCATTAATATCATTAACAGCTAAAACCGCAATGGCTTTAGCCGCATCCAGGGGTGAACCTCCTCCAATACCAATAATAAAATCGGCTCCCTTATCCTTAGCCCATTCCGCACCCTTACGCACAGTTTCTACCGAAGGATTAGCTTCTACCTTAGCAAACAGCTCCCATTTGATTCCCACCTTTGCCAAAGCCTGTATCACATCGTCCAGGGACCCGTTTCTTTTGGGGGAACCGCCTTGTCCCGTCACAATCAAAGCTTTAGTGCCTAAGCCTTTAAAACTATCGGCATTACTTATCAGCACATCTTCCCCGTAAAACACTTTAGTAGGTATCAACCATTGCCAATTCATTTACTACCACTCCTTTTGCTTGGTAAAGACCATATATAATAATAAAACCTCTTATAAAATAATTTCATATATGTAGGGTTGGGAGGCAGGTTTGGTATCATCTATGCTAAATGCTTTTTGGGCAGTCTCTTGGGCAGGTAAATGATTATCCAAATTAGTGTGCAGGATGCAAAGAGTTTCTCCCCGGTTAACCTTAGCCCCTACCTTTTTAATAATCGTTACTCCCGCAGCAAAATCTATATCATCTTCTTTAGTTTTCCGTCCTGCTCCTAATAACATGGCAGTTACCCCTATTTCTTGGGCATTAATAGCTTGGACAAATCCGGCGCGGGGGGCTTTTATTTCCCGGTGATACTTAGCTTGAGGCAGTTTGTCTAAATTATCTATTACTTCTATATCTCCGCCTTGTATCTGAATCAATTCTTTAAATTTATTAATAGCTTGGCCGCTGGCTAATAATTCCGCTAAACTCTTATAGGCCAGGTTGAAATCATCAAAAACTCCGCCTAATACAGCCATATAGGCAGCTATGGTTAAGGCTACTTCGGTCTCATCCTCAGAGCCTTGGTTTTTCAGCACTTCTATAGCTTCCTTTATTTCATTAGCATTACCTACTTCATGGCCCAGAGGTTGATTCATATTAGTTATTACCGCTATAGTCTGCCGGTTTAAAGATTTGCCTATATCTACCATAGTTTGAGCTAATTCTTTAGCCTCGGCCAGTGATTTCATAAAGGCCCCGGAGCCCACTTTTACGTCTAATACAATGGCCTCTGCTCCCGAGGCTATTTTTTTGCTCATAATAGAGCTGGCAATGAGAGGAATGCTATCTACTGTAGCGGTAACATCTCTTAGGGCGTATAATTTCTTGTCCGCCGGAGCTAAATTAGCTGTTTGACCGGCAATAGCCATCTGGTATGTATTGACATTATATATAAATTCATTGCTAGTTAATGAGGTTCTAAAACCTGGTATAGCCTCTAACTTATCAATGGTTCCTCCGGTATGGCCTAAACCCCGTCCGCTCATCTTAGCCACAGGAATTCCTGCTGCGGCTGCCAATGGCACTACAATTAAGCTTATCTTATCACCTACACCACCGGTAGAATGCTTATCAACTTTTATACCTTTTATAGGGGATAAATCAATAATGTCTCCTGAATTGACCATGGCCATAGTTAAGTCAGCCGTTTCTTCTTTATTCATTCCCTGAAAATAGACTGCCATTAAAAAGGCAGCCATCTGGTAATCAGGTATTTCATCTCTGGTATAACCATGTACAGCAAATTCTATTTCTGAAGGAGAAAGCGGGTAACCCGCTTTCTTCTTTTGAATAATATCAATCATGCGCATATAATCTTCAACTCCTTGGGGCGTGAAATAGGGTACTGCTCTTTATTTTATCTGGTTATAAAAACTGACTCCTGCTAAATCCGCTGTCACTGCTGCTCCCAAATAATCGGCTACGGATTGACCCACATCGGCAAAGGTTTCCCTAATCCCCAGATTAACATTGCTTTTTAATTTAGGGCCGTAGACTAAAAGCGGTACATATTCCCGGGAATGGTCAGTACTTTCTGTAGTAGGGTCACAACCGTGGTCAGCCGTAATTATTAACATATCATCATCTTTCAAATTGGCCATAATCTCAGGTAACCAGCTATCAAATTCTTCTATAGCCCCCGCATACCCCTGCGGGTCATTACGGTGCCCATATAACATATCAAAATCAACTAAATTAGCAAAAAGCAATCCGCTGAAATTCCGCTTTTGTATTTCAATAATTTGCAAAATACCATCTAAATTATTTTTAGTGCCATAGGACTTGCTTATTCCTTGACCGGCGTATATATCCTTAATTTTACCTACCCCGATAACCTCATGCCCCGCTTCTAATAAGAAGTCTAAAATATTCTTACCCGGCTTAATAGAATAGTCATGACGGTTAGCTGTTCTTTTAAAATTACCCTCACTGCCAATAAAAGGTCGAGCTATAACCCGGCCTACCTCATGCTCGCCGGTTAGCAAATACCTGGCCTTTTCACACATTTCATATAGTTCGGCTAAAGGAATTACTTCCTCATGGGCAGCTATTTGAAAGACACTATCAGCCGAAGTATATACGATAGGAAATCCAGTTTGCAGATGTTCTGCACCTAACTCTTTTATTATTTCAGTGCCTGATGCCACCTTATTTCCTAATACTTGGCGGCCAATCAGTTTTTCATATTCACGGATTAAATCAAGGGGAAAACCGGCCGGATAAGTAGGAAATGCTTTTTCAAGTATAAGTCCTACCATTTCCCAATGACCGGTAGTAGTATCCTTACCCATGGACCTTTCACTCATTTTGCCAAAATTACCGATAGGATTAGCTAGGGGGTCGGCCCCTTTTATAGTCTCGATATTACCTAACCCCAGTTTCTGCAAATTAGGAATATTTAAACCGCCTACAGCTAAGGCGGTATTTTTCAGGGTATTAGAACCCTCATCACCAAATAAATGACTGTCAGGTAATTCACCAATTCCTATACTATCTAAAATTATAATAATTACTCTGCGTTGCAAGCTATAAGCCTCCCATCATTTTTAAATCCTTTAAGCCCGAGGGTGAAACTGCTGATATACTTCTCTTAACCTGGCTTTAGTCAGATGAGTATAAATCTGAGTAGTTGAAATATCTGCATGACCTAACATTTCTTGTACGGCTCTAAGATCAGCTCCATTCTCTAATATATGGGTAGCAAAAGAATGTCTTAGGGTATGAGGAGTAACTTCTTTGTTTATGGTCGCTTTATCAGCATACCCAGCTAATATTTTAAAAAAGCCCTGCCTGGTCATAGGTCTACCATTAGCATTAACAAAAAGGGTTCGCTCTAATGAGCTTTTCACTAAAAAACTTCTGGAATGGGTAATATAACGGTTAATCCAGTCAATCGAAGTTTGGTTAACCGGAATAATCCGTTCCTTTCTGCCTTTACCTAAACAGCGCAAAAATCCCGCCGTCGTATTTAAATCTTCTAATTTTAACGATAATAGTTCGGAGACTCTAACCCCCGTTCCATACATCAGCTCTAACATGGCCCGGTCCCTAATCCCTAATGGTTTTATAAGATTAGGCTGGTTAAAAAGCTTGTCTACTTCTTCTATAGTCAATACTTGGGGAAGTTTACGTTTAATACGGGGAGTTTCTATATCCGTGGCCGGACTAATCTTAACTATATTCTCGAGAATTAAAAACTTATAAAAGCTTTTTAGGCTGGATAAAGTCCGGGCAGTAGTAGCATAGGAAACCCCATTATCTAATTGCCAGCCCAGAAATCCAATAATCTCATTTTTCGAGATATCTGCAGGCTGGCTTACCTGGTTATTTTGTTTAAGATATTCCCCAAATTTTATTAAATCCCTTTGATAAGCAAGCCGGGTATTGATCGCTAAACCTTTTTCATAAGCTAAATAATCTATGAAGGCAGAAATATAGACTTCCATAAAATTGCCTTCCTCTCGCAGTTTTCTTACTACTTTAGACAAACTAACCGTTATTTCCTGCTTTTAATCTTGATAATAAAAGTCTTGCAGGTGGAAAACTACATAGTCTACTATTTCATCAAACTTAGTATTTTTTTCTTTAGAATCTACCCGCATAGGATTTCCGGTAGGATGCTCCTCCTCAAACCAAGTACTTAAAACCGGTATTCTATCATAAAGTGATCCGGCTACCAAAGGAATGGCTACGGCAAAGGCTATTATTAATACTAATGCCGTAAGAAAACTAAAAAACTTCTTTTTCCAGTTATTGATAATAATAATCATAATTACACCTCCTAAACAATTATAAAAACAACCCTAACAACCAGGGGGCTAAATAAGCTTCAATTAACACCCCCACCATAACCACCAGAACAAATACCATCAAAAACCAAAAATATCTTATGAGTCCTTTTGCTAAAGGCAATCCCCCCCTATCGCGGCCTTTGACTATATAAACCGAAAAATTAATAGCTATAAGAGCCCAGGCAATAATTAAAGGAAAATAAACCAGGTTTTGCGGTAAGATGGATAAAATACTTATTATTACACCTGCACCAGCCTTTTCTTGAACGAGAAATCCTACCGTAAAGCCTAAAGAAAAACCCCGGACTAATACTACTCCCAGAATTAAAGGAATGCCGATTACGGTTAAACCTAAAAACCAGATTAAAGCGATAGATTTTAACTGCTGAATATAGGCACTTATGAAAATGTGACTGCCTGAAAGCTCCCCCTTATAACCTCCCAGCAAATAATTATTAATTAGGGCTAAAAGATGTTGCCTGACTTCTCCTTCTAAGCTGTAAACTTTTTGATAGCCTAAAAACATGCCTAATATAAAAATTAGTACCAGCAATATATAATGCCAGGTATTCTCCTTTAAATGCTGTTTAATTCTAGACTTAACATTCATATGGTTCTCCTTTAATAATGCGTTTTTTAATGAGGCATGAATTAAGCATTGAATTACAACTGTTATAAAGATATTTAAGGCTTTTCCACTTTATGCAGAAAAAAAGAAAACCCCTGGCATAGGGGGTTTTCCGCTGTTTCCAGCCTATATTACATTTATCTAACCATAACCACACCAGGGTCGCTGGGTCTTAATATCATCTCTTAAATTTAATCTGCCTACTTTACCTGTACATAAAATCTACGCTGCCGGGGGCCATCAAATTCACAAAAGAATATACCTTGCCAAGTACCTAATAATAATTGGCCATCTTTAATAAGAATAGTCTGACTAGCCCCAATACAGCTCGATTTTAAATGAGCGGCAGAATTTCCTTCCCCATGGCGAAATTCTTTACTATCTGGAAAGGCTTTATTTAAGCCCAGGAGTATATCAGTAATAACATCTGGATCAGCATTTTCATTAATAGTAATGGCGGCTGTGGTGTGGGGACAAAAAACTATACACATTCCATTTTGCACCTTACTTTTAGCCACGGCTTCTTGTACGCTGGCAGTAATATTATGTAAGTTTTCCCGATCTGTTCTAAGTGTATATTCATATAACATCAGTTTTCCTCACTTCCTATCAGGATAATGAAAAGGCTATTCTTAGGTCTGAAATTCAGCTTAAGAATAGCCTGGCTTTGATAAAATAATTAGCCTCGCAGCGCCGCCACCATTTGTTGGCCTAGTTCCATACAGCGTTGTTCTACTTCATCGTCCGGGTTCCATAGTCCGTTGACCCCCGGATTGATTACCTCGAAACCACTTTCCTGCAAACGGGCACTAATAATTTTTATAGCTTCACCACTCCAGCCATAAGAACCAAAAGCAGCCGCCTTTTTATTGGTAAAGCTAAGTCCTTTAATTTCCTCTATGATACCGGCCATAGAAGAAAGAATAGTTTTATTAACCGTGGGCGAGCCCATAAAAACCGCTTTGGACTTAAAAACTTCGGTGATTATATCATTTTTATCCCTTTGGGCAGTATGATAAAGTTTAACCGTAATACTAGGATCAGCCTCCTTAATTCCTCGCGCAATCCCTTGGGCCATTTTTTTAGTACTGTCCCACATAGTATCATAAAGGATAGTAATCTGGTTTTCCTGATAATTATTAGCCCAGGTATTATATTGTTCTACAATTTGCAGAGGGTTATCGCGCCAGATTACCCCATGGCTGGGGCAAATAAAGCTGACGGGAAGATTTAAGGCCACAAAATCCTGAATCTTTTTAGCTACTAAACGGCTGAAGGGAGTAAGTATATTAGCATAATATTTAATACATTCATATTGTAGTTCCGCCTGATTTACTAAATCATTATACATATGCTCGGAAGCATAATGCTGGCCAAAAGCATCATTGCTAAAAAGAATCTGTTCCCCGGCAAGATAACAAAACATACTATCCGGCCAATGCAGCATAGGAGCTTCAATGAATAATAATTCTTGGGTACCCAGGTTTAGCTTTTCACCCGTTTTAATTACTCGAAAATCCCAGTCTTGATGATATTGGCCCCGCAGTGATTTGACTCCATTAGCAGTACAATATATAGGAGTATCAGGAATCAGCTTCATCAGCTCGGCTAATGCCCCGCTATGATCTGGTTCAGCATGGTTCATAACAATATAATCAATTTTTTCTAAGGGGATTACTTTTTTTAGTCCTGCTATGAACTCTTGGGTATAAGGTCCCCATACCGTGTCTATCAGCACATTTTTTTCATCTTGGATAAGATAAGCATTATAAGTGGAGCCTTTATGGGTAGAATATTCTTCTCCGTGAAAAGTTTGCAAATCCCAGTCTATTTTACCTACCCAGCTAACTTTTTCGGTAATTTTAAATGCCATTATTAAAACCCCCTTATTCTATATTGCCATTATTATACTAGTCTAAAGGCTCCTATACAAATCATTGATAATTTAACCATTAATAGGTTAGAATAGGCTTAATTCCAAAGGATAATTTATTAGCATAAAAATATGTTTGGAAAGGGGATTACTATGGCAGATACAGATACTAAATATGAATGTCAGGTATGTGGTTATATTTATGATCCTGAAGAAGGGGACCCGGAAGGTGATATTGCACCTGGTACTGCTTTTGACGATTTGCCGGAAGATTGGGTTTGCCCTACCTGTGGAGTAGGCAAATCAGAATTTGATCCGATTTAAATTATTTGTATTTATGAATAGCTTGTTTGTAAAACAAGGAGGTGGCTTAACCACCCCTTGTTTTATTTTACTTAATTTTCCATATTATGATTTACTCGCCTCTTTTAATTAGATATAATTTATGCATATGAAAGATTCGCTTACAGTAATTAGGAGATATTAATATGAGTGATATAAAAGAAAAGTTTTTTTCTCTGGAATTAAAAAAAGAATTTCAGCAGAAGCTAGCTAAATATGAAAGAGACCAAGAAAATGCTATAAAAGTTCGTCGGCAACAAGCTGAGCTAATAGCTAAACAAGTTGCCCAAATGTTAGAAAAAGATTATCATGCTACCTCGGTTATTTTATTTGGCTCTCTAGCTTATGGCAATTTTAGCGAACGTTCAGATATAGATTTGTACGTTATAGGATTCCAAGGCAATTATTGGCAGGCTATGAGCAGAGCCCTGGAAATTTCCGGCGATATAGATATTAGTATACTATGTGAAGAAGATGCTCATGAGGAGTTTAGAATAGAAGCTAGGGAAAGGGGCATAAAACTTTGTTAACTAAAAACAAATATGCAATTTTCAAGTCCAGATTAAACCAGGAGTTACATATTTTAACCAACATTGAAAATGAGTTTAAAACCTTAGGTTTAACTGGGCATAATAAACCGGTTGAAAAAATTGCCGATAATATACCTATTATCAACCCATTAGTTAAACGTGGCATAGCTTCTATGTTAGCGGAAACCTATAGTTGTATGGAAAAAGGACTGTTATTTATAGCTGATAATATAGATGAAGTTATACCTCAAGGCAGTAATTGGCATACTGAACTATTAAAGCAAATGACTATTGATATTAAATCATTAAGACCTCGGGTTATCTCAGATACTACTTTTAAGCTGCTAAATGAGTTACGCTCCTTTAGGCATGTTCACCGGAATATTTATGGCGCCGATTTACATGTGGAACGGTTATTTGAAATTCTCGAATTTATACCGGAATTGCTGGAAGGTTTTAACACCGATATAAAAGTATTCTTAAAAGCTATGGATGAACTTTTTAAGTAAAAGCCCATAAAAAGAACTGCCCCTGGTTACCATAAATCAGGGGCAGACTCGTTTAAGGCCGATTTTTAGGATGGAGAAGGATTTTGCATTTCATGGTCATCGTTAAAATCAGAATGTTCAAAATCAAAAGAACCATCATTTATAAAAACTACTTCATTGCAACTAGGACATACTATTTCGATTACATCTTCATCTTCCAGCAATTTAGCCTCAAAATATAATTCTTCCCCACAGTGTGAACAGTCCAGTTCTATATAATCATCATCCTCGGAAAAATCATCGCTGTCTTCCTCAAGGATCATTTCTTCTAAATCGAATAAATCATCATCAATGCTTTCTACATATTCTTTAAAGGTCTCAAATTCGTATTGCATTGATACTACTTCATCAGCCAGTTCTTCCAAGACCCCTAATATACCTGAGATAATTTTACCTTGGGGACTTCCTTCGCTGATATTAAGACCTTCACTTAATCCTTGTAAATAGCTGACTCTTTCCGCAATGTCTTTCATTATTATCCTCCTTTTTATGCCGGTAATTGATTCCGGCAGCTCTCTAATCTTATTATTTGTATAAAAAGGAGGAATTAAACCTAAAATGTTAAGCTCTTTCCATATATTCACCCGTACGGGTATCTATTCTCAAAACGTCGCCTTCCTCAATAAATAATGGTACTTGTACTACCGCACCTGTTTCTAAAGTAGCATTTTTACTGGCACCTGTAGCTGTATCTCCTTTTACTCCCGGTTCTGTTTCGACTACCTTTAACTCCACAAAGTTAGGCAAATCAATACCGATTATATTATCTTTAAAAATAAGCACATGGATATTCATGTTTTCCAAGAGCCATTTCATACCATCCCCAATGGCTTCGGTAGTAATAGTAGTTTGTTCATAGGTTTCATTATCCATAAATACGCAGCCTTCACCGTCATTATATAAATATTGCATTTCCCGGCGGTCTAAATGGGCTTTCGGTAATTTTTCCCCACCGCGGAAAGTTTTTTCTACACTTCCTCCGGTTTTTATGTTTTTAAGCTTAGCTCTGACAAAAGCAGCGCCTTTACCTGGCTTAACATGCTGGAATTCTACCACGGTGTAGGCTTGCCCATCTAATTCTACACTTACTCCGGTTTTAAAATCATTAACAGAAATCATTTTATCCCTCCATTAAAATATAGTTAATTCTTTATTTGCATTAGTAATAACTTCACAACCGTCAGTTTTTACTATCACGGTATCCTCAATGCGAATTCCTCCCCACCCTCTAATATAAATTCCGGGTTCAATGGTCACTACCATATTTTCCTGTAATATTATATCACTTCTTAAGGATAGAGAAGGTAATTCGTGTATTTCCAAGCCTAAGCCATGTCCGGTGCCATGTCCAAAATATTCAGCCAGGCCAAATTCTTTAAGCTTATTTCTTACCGCAAAATCAATTTCCTTGGCTGCCACTCCGGCTTTCACCATACTTACCCCTAATTTTTGCGCAGTTAGAACTTTATCATAATAATCTCGAAATTTATCAGTAGCATGGCCTAGGGCCACCGTTCTAGTCATATCACCCGCATAACCCTCATAAAAACCGCCATAATCCATAGTCAGCATATCGCCCTTTTGCAAAATGCGGTTAGTAGGCTGTCCATGCGGTAAAGCCGCATTTTCACCGGCCACGGCTATAATATCAAAAGCTTCCCGGCTGCACCCTTTTTCCTTAAGTCCAAAGGCAATCTGGTTAGCTACACTTTTTTCCGTAATCCCATGCTTAATAAAAATTCCTATCTCCCGGTAAACTTCATCACTAATCCGGGCAGATTTTCTTAATTTTTCAAGTTCGGTATCGTCCTTAATCATGCGCAGATCTTCTATTATATTTTCAGTTGCTACTAAGTCACGCCCGGCTGCTTTCTGCAAATTAACATAATCTTTATAACTGATAGAATTCTCAAAGCCAATTTTCTTAAATTCTTTAAACAAACCGGCCCAATCCAAGCTTTGCCCCGGTTTAGCCTCCATCAGCTGCCACTTAGGCGCTTCAATTCCGGCCTGTTCCGTATAGCGGGAATCAGTAATAATCAACTGCTCCTCCGGACCGACTAAAAGCTTAGCATCACTGCCCCCGGTAAATCCCGACATATAAAGTATATTTTCTGCTTTAGTTATTAATAAGGCATCTATATCAAGTAAATTCAACTTTTCTCGTAATTTATTGAGCCGACTAATAAAAAACACCTGCCTTAACTGTTTAAATAGCTGAGTGCCGCGTCTAGGGCTAGCTTGTAGCTATTTTTACCCAAGCCGAAAATTCCACCTATAGCCACGGGAGCAATTAAGGATTTATGGCGAAATTCTTCCCGTTTATAAATATTACTCATATGTACTTCCAAGGTAGGAATCCCTACCGCAGCCAAAGCATCATGAATGGCAAGACTGTAATGGGTAAAAGCACCCGCATTAATAATTATAATATCTGCTTGCCCCAGCGCAGCATGAATTTTGTCGATTATTGCCCCTTCATGATTAGACTGAAAAAAACTAAGCTCTATACCTTTGGCTTCGGCATAACTTTTTAGCTCCTCCTCAATTTGGGCTAAAGTCGTTTCTCCATAGACTTCCGGTTCTCTGGTTCCTAACATATTAAGGTTTGGCCCATTAATTATAAGTATCTTACCGCCCACTATAACCCTCCTTAGTGCTACTCCCCACCTATGCTTAAGGCTTTAAGCCTGACCGTTGGAGCAGCTTTGCCGCCGAAAAAGCGCAAATCATTGCCTATGGCTTCTATATCCTGTAAAAAGTCAATTAGATTACCGGCAATAGTAACTCCCCTAACCGCATTAGTTAGCCTGCCATTTTCAATCATTAGGCCGGCCGCCCCGACAGAAAAGTCGCCGGATACCGGGTTAGCGGTATGCATTCCCATCACTTCGGTTATATAAAAGCCCTTTTCAATAGCTTGGACTAACTTTTCCGGGGTATCTGGTCCCGGAGTTAAGATAAAGTTAGTAGTTCCCACTGTAGGTAAACTACGAAATGAGCCTCGGGAAGCATTGCCGGTTGAAGCCAGACCGGCTTTACGCGCCGTATAAGTATCATATAAAAATCCTTGCAAAACTCCATTTTGTATTACATTATTACGCCTTGAAGCTACCCCTTCCGCATCAAAAGGAAAACTGGCAATACCATCTTTAAAGGTACCGTCATCAACTAAATTAAATACCGGTGAAGCTACCCTCTGCCCTTCCTTATCGGCAAAAAGGGATTTACCTTTTTGTACTGCTTCAGCATCTACCATAGCCGCCATCAGGCTCATAAATTTAGTCATAATATAAGGTTCCATAATACAAGGTAGTTTGGCAGAATTAATAGTTTTAGCATTAAGGCTTCTAACCGCATTTTGGGCTGCTTCCTGCCCTACCATATGGGGGTTTAATTCGGCTAAATTCCTTTTTATCATCATCGAAAATCCATTTTGGGCCTCCGCATTTTCTTCGGCTACCAGAAATATATAAGTACCCCCGAAGTTTCCTTGGTCATAAGCATATAAGCCATTAGTATTCATTATCAATGAACTGAATTCGGTATCTTCATAACCGGCCCGTTCAATTACCGTAATCCTGGGATCATAAGCTTTAGCCGTTTGTTCAACCAGGCGGGCTAGATTAATCTTTTCTTCAATGGAAGTATTTTTGAAACTTGCATCATAGAGGAAATCTAAAGCCGGATAAGTTATGTTACCTGAGGGAAGTAAATTATTTTCATCGGGAGTAGTGTATTTGGCAATATTAATCGCATCATTTACTACGGCTAAAACCGCTTCCTCGGATAAATCACTGGTATAGGCAAATCCTAAACACCCGCTTTTAATCACTCTAACTCCTAAGCCTATTTCTTCCGCTTGTTTTAAAGTATCTACCTGGTTGTCAATTACTTCGATACTTAATTCCTTTTCATGAAGCAGGAAAGCTTCAGCACTAACTCCCCGGTCATAAGCTATATTCATTACTCTTTCAGCTACACTTTTAAGTTGTGATTTAATAACCTTCACCTACTTCCTTCTGATCCTTTTAATCTGCAGGCCCTCATCATCATGAGATGTGCCACCTACAGTAAGCTGTTTTATCCTTATGGTAGGCTGGGCATCAGCTACCGGAACACCCTGGCCATCTTTGCCGCAAGTTCCAATGGCAAACCCCATATCATTGCCTACTCTATCAATTTGGGCTAAAGCTACCGGACCATTACCAGATAAAGTAGCCCCTCTTACCGGATACTTAATTTCACCATTTTCGATAATATAGCCTTCCTGGACCTCGAAAACGAAATCACCATTAGTAGTATTAACTTGTCCTCCCCCCATTTTTTTAACTAACAGACCTTTAGGGGTGGATTTGATTATTTCCTCGGGGTCACTGGAACCTGAAGCAATAAAGGTATTGCTCATGCGGGGTATCGGCTTATGCTGATAAGACTCTCTTCTGCCATTACCTGTGGAATTTACCCCTTCTTTGGCCGCAGTTAAACGGTCATACATATATCCGGTTAAATAACCATCTTTGATCAAAACGGTTTTTTGACCGATAGTTCCTTCATCATCAAACCGGTAAGTACCATATTTATTACCGATAGTAGCATCATCAATAACCGTAACCTCATCTGCTGCTACTTTTTCCCCCATTTTATTTTTATAAACAGATAAACCTTTTTGCACTAAATCAGCTTCCAAGCCATGGCCACAAGCTTCATGGACCATGGTTCCTCCCGCTTCCGCTGCCATGACTACCGGCATACGTCCCGCCGGAGCCGACTTGGCATCCAGCATTTTAAGGGATAACCGGGCCGCTTTTTCCCCTAAATCCTCAAAGGAAACTTTCTCTAGTATTTCCCAACCTAAAACTCCCCCGGCTGATTCATAGCCGGTTTGAATTAAGCCTTCCCGATAAGCTACGGTACTGGCGATTAATCTAACTCTAACCCGTTCATCTTCTACATAATCCCCATCAGTATTAGCTATCTGAATCTCTTTATGAATATCACCGGCGGCGATGGTTACCTGGCGAATTTCTTCACCAACGTTTCGGGCGGCTTGATTAGCCCGTAAAACCTGTTCAATTTTTTCATCAAAGCTAACCGCATCCGGCAATCTTTTGTAATCCAGCTCAAACTCAGGTTCTCTGGTAATTAAGCTAAGTTCTTTTTTCTCTCCTTTAGCTTCTCCGCTTAAAGCATGTCCGGCTACATTAGCTGCTTTAAGTAAGCCGTCCCTGCTTAAATCATTAGTATATACATAAGCGGTGTTGCCGGCTTTGACCACTCTAATCCCGGCCCCTTTTTCCCGCCCGCTGTTTATCTTTTCAATTCGGTTATCTTCACAAAAAACGTTGCTGGCTTGTTTTTCTTCTATATATATTTCAGCAAAGTCTCCCCCTTTATGTAAGGCATGATCCAAGACTTCGGCCAAAAGTTCCTTTTTTAGCATAACTACCTCCTCAGACATTTTTCTTTATAGTTTTCCCTAAAATATGTTTATTATCAGCAAGAATCTCGGGGGGAGCGTCCTATCCTGGCGACCGCAGGCCGCCCCTACTCCTAACCCCTAACACCTTACCCCTCACCTCTGCGCCGTCACCTTTCCTCCCGATCATAGGCTTTACCCATAGCCGACGGGGCCCCCGCATCTTGACGCCGGTATACGGTTACCATAACTAAAACTACAATAGTTAAAATATAAGGCATCATCGCTAAAAAAATGGACGATATTTCAATACCCGCGGTTTGCATTCTAAAAGTTAAGGCTTCTACCCCGCCAAATAAATAAGCTCCTAAAACCGCCCGCAAAGGATTCCACATGGCAAATATAACTAATGCTACTGCAATCCAGCCTCGTCCGGCGGTCATGTTTTCCTGCCAGGTAGGAGCATAGGCTAATGAAAGGTAGGCTCCGGCCAGACCCGCTAAAATACCGCCTAATATAGTACACATATATCTTACCCGGGAAACACTTATACCTACCGCATCAGCTGCCGCCGGGTTTTCTCCTACTGATCTTACGGCTAAGCCCCATCTGGTTTTATATAAAATAAACCATAAAGAAATCGCTACGAATAAGCTTATATAAACTAAAATATCATGGCGAAATAACACTACACCCAAAACCGGTATATCAGCTAATACCGGGATATTTAAAGGTCTAAAAGAAGTAGGCAAAGGCATACCCTGATAAGCCTTACCTAAAAATCCGCTTAATCCGGTCCCAAATATAGTGAGGGCTAAACCGCTAACTACTTGATTGCCCCGTAAAGTTACGGTAATAAAAGCGTGAATAGCGGCTAAACATCCGCCTCCTACCATAGCTCCGACTAAACCCCACCACAGTGAGCCGGTCACAATAGCTAAAATAAAACCGGATACGGCCCCCACCAGCATCATGCCTTCTACGCCTAAATTTAAAATACCCGATTTTTCCGCCATTAATTCTCCGGTAGCAGCTAATAAAATGGGGGTTCCCGCTACTATAGTTGCAGCCAGAAGAGCTAGTACAGCCGTAGTAGTCATTATTTATCCTCCCCCTTCTCTATTACCAAACGATATTTTAAAAATATTTCTCCGGCCAGCAGGAAAAAAAGGATAGCTCCTTGTAAAACTGATACCGTAGAAAAGGGAATACCTATACTTTGAACTCCGAACCCACCTACTAACAAAGCTCCCAAAAGAAAAGCCACTAATACTATGGCAAAAGGATTCAACCGGGCTAACCAAGCTACAATAATGGCCGTAAAGCCGTAACCCGGCGAAATCCCTTCCTGGAGGCGGTGAGTTATACCGGCAACTTCTATCATACCGGTAATACCTGCCACTCCTCCGCTTATGAACATAACCAGCAAAATGTTTTTGACTACATTAATACCGGTATAATTAGCGGCTGCTTGACTTTGTCCGATAACCCTTATCTCATAACCCCAGCGGCTGTATTTTAATAATAGATAAAAGATTACGGCTATTAATAAAGCTACTAATAAGCCCATATGTACCCGGCTGTCACCTATAGATGGTAAATAAGCATTGGCAGAAAAGCGGGGGGTAAGGGGAAATCCTAAACTATTAGGATCTTTCCAGGGTCCGTAAACTAGAAATTGTACCCAAAAAATTGCCACATAATTGAGCATAAGGGTAGTAATAGTTTCATTTACCGTCCAGTAGGCTCTAAGTAATCCGGGAATCAACGCCCAAAAAGCTCCGGCAATAAAGCTGGCTATGAGCATTAAGGTCAATAAGGGAAACATGTTTAGTTCCCCCAAGCTTAACGCTACTCCACTAGCTGCAAAAGCTCCCATATATAACTGGCCTTCGGCGCCAATGTTCCATAAATTCATCCTAAAGGCTAACGAAACCGCCAGTCCGGCTATCATTAGAGGAATGGCTTTTACTATAGTTTCAGATATAGCATAACTACTGCCTAAAGCCTTTTGATACATATTCACGTAAACTTCATAAGGGGAGTGCCCTCCTAGATACAGGAAAACCCAGCCACACATTAAAGCTAGAATTACCGAGCATAAAGGTACTATTATTTTAGCAGCCATTGATTCTTGTTCTCTTTTGATTAATCTTACCCTAAACATTTTCCACCCCTGCCTTTTCAGCACCTAACATAAGAGCACCTATAGTTTCCACATCTACTTCATCAATATCTAACACTGCTTTTATGTATCCGTCATACATAACTGCGACCCGGTCAGCCAGGCGGAAAATATCATCTAAATCTTCTAATACTAACAAAACGGCGGTACCTTTATTTCTTTGTTCCAGGAATATATTAAAAACAGATTCTGCGGCGGCTACATCTAATCCCCGTACTGGGTAGGCGGCCAGCAGAACTCGTGGTTCTTGACTTATTTCTCTGCCTAACAGCAATTTTTGCAGGTTACCACCTGACATATAATTAATGGGATAATTAATATCAGATAAAAATATATTATAATCCTTCACCAGTTCTTCGGTATAACTAGTTACCTTTTTATAATTCAAAAAACCCCCTGGAGAAAAATCTTTATCAGCAAAATTCCTTAAAATAGCGTTATCTTTGGCATCTAAATTAGGTACTAAACCGGTACCTAATCTATCCTCCGGCACCATATTGATGCCTAAATCTAATCTTTCCTTTACATTTAAATTAGTAATATCTTGATGGTCTATTATGATATGGCCTTGTACAGGTTTAGTTAAACCGGCCATAGCTTCAATTAATTCTTTTTGGCCATTGCCGGCTACCCCGGCTATAGCCAAAATCTCACCGCTACGTAAATTAAGATCCACATTCTTTACCGCCATATAACCTTGGGGACTTTTTACACTAAGGTTTTTAATGGATAATATTTCATCTCCCGGTAAGGAGGTACGCTCAATTTGGGTATGCTCAACTTCTCTGGCTACCATCATATTGGCCATCATAATCTCATTGAGATTTTCCTTGCGATCCTCTCCGACTACCTTGCCCCGTCTTAAAACCGTAACATAGTCGGCTATTTCCATAACCTCATGTAATTTATGCGTTATTAAAACTACGGCTTTACCTTGCTCACTCATTAATCTGAGGATTTTAAATAATTCCGTTACCTCACTGGGAGTTAAAACCGTAGTAGGCTCATCCATTATGAGAACGTCACACCCACGGTAAAGCATTTTTAAAATTTCTACCCTTTGCTGTTCTCCCAAGGAAAGCTGGTTAATTTTAGCTGCTGGGTTAACCCCTAAACCATACTGTTCAGATAATTCTCTAACTTGTTGTTCAACCTGCTGCTTTTTTATCATCAGGCTGGTATGGGGTGCACCTAAAATAATATTTTCTGCTACCGTAAAATTATTAACTAAACGAAAATGCTGATATATCATGCCAATGCCAGCTTCTAATGCGCTGCGCGGAGATTTTAGATTAACTTGCTGATTTTTGACTTTTACATATCCGGCATCAGGACGATATAAGCCGGCTAATATACTCATCAGAGTCGACTTGCCAGCCCCATTCTCACCTAATAAGGCATGTATTTCTCCCGGATAAACCCGAAAATTAATGTTGTCATTTGCTATAACTCCAGGAAATCTTTTACTAATCCCAACCATTTCTATAATAGGAATCCGTTTCAAAATACTCCCTCCAACTGAAAAGGCGGCACGAAGCCGCCCTAATGCTTTAGCTATTACAGCAACTAAATTAATCTATTTTGCCTTCCACACCTTTTACAAACCAATTAAAGCTAAGCATTTCCTCATCAGTCATCTTTTCTCCTTCTTTAACCTTGAGGTTGCCCGCTTGGTCTGTTATAGGGCCATAAAATACATCCCATTCTTTATTTATCATAGCTTGTTTCTTAGCTGCAACTTGTTCCTTAACTTCAGCGGGAACTTTATCAGAAATAGGAGCTAAGTCAATAATATCTTCATCTAGCCCGCCCCAGTAAGCACTAGTTTTCCAAGTACCATCCATAACTTGTTGCACGGCGGTAACATAATAAGGACCCCAGTTCCATACTGGTGAAGTTAAATGAGCGTTAGGGGCAAATTTAGCCATATCGGAGTTGTAACCAATTGAATATTTACCGGCTTCTTCAGCTGCAATTTGAGCAGAAGGGGTATCTTGATGTTGAGCAATTACATCACACCCTTTTTCTAAGAGACTGATAGCAGCTTGCTTTTCTATATTAGGATCATACCAAGTATTAGTCTTAACTACGGTAACCTTCACATCGGGATTAACTGATTGGGCTCCTAAAGTAAAGGCATTAATTCCCCGTACTACTTCAGGAATAGTATAAGCAGCTACATATCCGATATTATTATTCTCGGTCATAGCCCCGGCTACCATACCGCTTAAATATCTGGCCTGATAAATACGGCCGAAATATGTTCCTACATTTTCCGCAATTTCCAAACCGGAACAATGTAAGAATACTATATCAGAATGCCTTTTAGCTACTTCATGCACAGCATCCCCGTAACCGAAACTGTTGGCAATAATAACTTTACAACCTTCTTGAGCCAACTGTTCCAGACTTCTTTCTACATCAGCACTGCCTTCTTGAACATTTTCAAAAACTTTAGTTTCTACATTAGGTAATTTTTCCACTAAATACTGACGGCCTAAATCATGAGCATAAGTAAAACCCGCATCCCCTGGTTCACCAATATAGATAAAACCTACTAAAAACTTTTCCTCTTTATTATCTGGAGCTTCACCATCATTTGATTGGGAATTACCACAACCTGCTACTAATCCGGTTAAGAGCATAAATACTAATAACAAACCTGTAATTTTTCTAATTTTCATTTTCTCCACTTTACCTCCCATTTCATTTCAATAACTAATTTTTACTAGCCAAAGATGGTGTATTCGACATATACCATTGTTTTACCTGCTTTGGCAGCAATTTTTTTAGGGGGTATACAATATAATTTTACATTGATATACCCATAAGGGGTATGTTAAACTATTTATAGATTAATCCTTACAGGAAAGGGTGAATTTTATGTTTGAAATTAGTCAGGAAGCCCAAGATTATATTAAGCGCAAAGGCGAAAATGTTACGGTTTATATGCAAATGGTCCACTCCGGAGGACGCTGATGTGCCAAACAGGTGACTCACCTGACCCCGGCAGTTCGCCCGGGTAAACCCCATCCCGGAGCAATAAATTCTTTTACTTCTTATACGGTGGATGGAATAACGGTATGGAAAGCTCATAATGTATTACCCGTCCAAGAGAAAATCCCTATTTCAATAGGGATAAAAAAAATGTGGATTATTAACGAATTAACTATAAACGGAGTTAAGCCAGTTGCAAGTACCAGTGTTATTTAGCAGCAGGATAAGAGACTCATAATATCAGAATTCTCCCTTTGCTTGCAGAGTTTGCTCTAACCCTGTGATGGTTCCTTACGCTAAGCGTCTTTTGCATGGGTTATTATATAGCAACCGAGGATGGTATAGATTTTTAACATAACCTGATGTTCCCGCGACTTAATTACTTTCACCTGCGAGGGTGGCAGTTGGAACTCCGTCTTTAATCTCTACCTTATATCCATTTTCCACACCCGTAAAAGGATTGGGAGGATTTTCTTTTAAATAGCCATCCTTTATTAAGGTTTCAATATCGCTTACATTTTCGTTATTTTGATAATAATAAAGCTCAGCAGCCCTTTCAATCAGCATAATATTAGTCTTATTAGCATCTTCCTTAGCCCCACTTAAAACACCAGTAAATCTCGGTACGGCTAAGGAAGCTAAAATAGCTAATATAGCCATTACTACAATTAGTTCTACTAGGGTAAAGCCCCGGTCATTAAGTTCATAGTGTTTAAGTTTAAACATTAAAAAGCCTCCTTATAAATCTGTTGCTCAATAAAAATTACGGTTGGGCAAAAGGATTGGTGCGAATTTCATTAAGATAAATTATTTCTTCAACCCCTTTAATGTTGGGCCAGGCAATTTCATCATAGTAGCTTTTAAATACTACGGTCATGAGAATATCATGGGAACTATAGCCGACCTCTTGATTAGCCGTTTCCAAATCTTCAATCAACGTTGCTTCTGCCATCATGGTGATACGCTCAATATCATAAAGCCGATCAGTCTTTTCCAAATCCCGCACTAACTTAGTCAAATTAAGGTAGGTTCCCTTAACCTCTATTTCAAAAAAACATTCTTTATAATTAACTTCTTCATCTGCTGGCAGGACAGCTTTTCCTTGGTCATATTCAGTCCTGACTAATTTTAAATTATGTTCTTTACTCATATCTTCTATTTGCTTAATAGTTTCCGGTATGTAAGGCTGTTCCGGTACCTTTTGGTTAAGCTTTATGAATGCCGCCAATTTTTCATCTGATATTTTATTACTATCTCCTGCATCCAGTTTATCAGCTAGTACACTGACAGCTTCCAGTTGATTATTTTCATTTACTAATTTTTCGGTAGAATTAATCAGGGGCTGGTACAAGTAAGCGTAAAAAAGGTACAAGACTAAACATACACCAAATACTGATAAAAGCATGATTTCTCGTTTAGTTAACCTCATCTTTCCGGAGCCTCCCATATAGTTTCAATTTTAAAGGCCAGCTTAGCACTGCTCGGGGTTGCTTGGGTTGAAACTAGTTTTACATTACTAAAGGTATCTGTTGCCCGTAAGGCCGCCAACATTTTGGCTATTTCAGTATGCTCAGTAAAAAGTCCGGTTACTAAAATTTTACTCTTATCAATTTCCACTCCGATAACTTGAATATCTGGAGTTACTGCAGCTTCAATTTGCTCAAAAGCTCTACTAAGAAGTGTTGCTTCTGCAATAAGCACTTCTACATTTTTAGTTTTAGATTGCCATTGTTTTTCGGTATCCTGTTGCTTTTCCATGACTTCCTGAAGCTTCTTAAGCTCGGTGTTTTTTGCTTTAAGATTTAAATTAATAGCTTCTTGATAACGCAACTCTTGCCGGGCTTTACCATAAGCAATACCCATGCCTGTACCTAATGAGCCCACCAGCAAAACAATCAATAGTATGCTGATTATTAGCTTATGGTTATCGCCTGCTTTGGTTGATAAATTTATCTTAATGGGCTGCATTAGATCCCTCCTCGCATAGCCAATCCTATGGCTATTTGGTATTCATATTGCAGTAGGTGAAAGGTTGCTTCATCTATATGCTGGGGGCAGGTAATATCATTATGTAATTTTCCTATTTGGACTAAACCAGTAACATTCTCGCTCAATACTTCTTTTAATTCATCCAACTTAGAGCCGTAGCCGCATAAAATGATAGTTTCCGGATAAGCCTGAAATTGCATATTATAATACTCCAGAGAACGGGTAACTTCCGTCAATACCTCCCGTTTGAAATAATCATTGGCTTGGTTTTGATTAAAGTCAATTCCCATAGCCCCTAAGGCTAAAGGCCGGTAAAACAATAAGCTTTCCTCATCAAATACAGAAAATCCGGAACGGGTTGCCCCAATATATAAAAATGCTTTAGTTTTAAAGCTATTGGGATTGGCTATAACCCGATTCAAGGCTAAAGGCTCTATATCGACAATTTTCATATTAAGTCCCGCTATTCTACAGCATTCTTCTAAACTTTCCACTTGTTGTTTTCTGACTGCAGCAAAAAATAGCTCCGTTTTAGGGCCTTCATCAGAATCAAAGTTTCTCATGGGGAATATATCTATAACCGCTTCTTCAACTGGTATAGGTAAAAAAGTGGTAGCTTGGTAATATACGGCTTGACGTAATTCATTAAGCTTCATTTTAGGCATAGCTATATTACGGATATATACCTGAGGTCCAGCTACCGAGGAAATCACCATTTTGCCCTTAAGCTTAAGTTCCTTAGTCAACTCTCCCATCTTTTCCCCTAACAATCCCGGCTGTATTATAACGCCATTTTCTACTGCTCCGGTTGGAGTATCAAGGGCCGCGTAATCTATCAGTTCATATCTATCCCGCATAAGCATCATATGAACCAGCCTGGTTTTAAAAGTTCCTATATCTAATCCCACCAGGGATTTTTTCATAAACATAACTCTCACCCTATTCCTGTTTATAATGAATAGTTTTCCCTACCCCTAAAAATGACCAACGAAATGGGAAATTATCGATTAGAGTATCATTGTTTTCGCCTCTTAAATAAACTTTTCCGTGATATCCACTTATATCCCAATTAATAGTAGCTCGTTCTATCTCGATATTTAGGTTTTCCCTTGCTTGCAAAGAACCATTAATATATAAATTTTTAATACGGCTATTAAGAGTTAAATTTTGCCCGGTTAAAGCATACGCAGTTAAGCTGTGATTAGTATTTTGAAAGGTTATATTTTCACTGTTAAACAGCCCGTAGCGGTTATCTACGTTAATACCACTAGGGGATAGCAGGTATAAAGAACCCTCGGTTAAATCAATCCGGTCACCATTTAATTTAAGATTCAATACTCCATTACTCACAATGACCACATTTTTTCCGTGCCGGTATGGGTCTGCCCTACCGCTTAAGCGAGTCCAAAAATTATCCCGCACCTCAATATTTACCATATCAACAGGGTTAGCCTGAACAAAATTAAATGGCTTATCTACTCTGCTAAAATCAAAGCTATTCCGATTCCATACAGTCCAGTTTTCCGGGTCAGCTTGAGCTAATTCGTAAAAATGTTCTACATCTTCGTAAGTAAAGCTTGTTGAGGTATTACTTCCGGCGGTAGAAGCAACTGTGAGAAAATCCTGAGAATTTAGAACCCTGGGAGGGCGTTTAATATCTACCAGCCCCGTCCATCCCAGCAAGGTTCTGGCAATATATAAATCTATCCTTTCAGTAAAATGATTACTGGAAACAGTTTCATTCGTAATGATATTATTATAAGCTGCCGGACCACCGCTTACGATAACTTCACCTCGCGGAACATAGCCAGTTTGAAGCTCCCAACCAAGCGGCAGCCATCTAAATCTTTCCTGGACAATCTGCTCCTCATAGTGACCAGCTACCCTTAAGGTATCCGCCCTTATCGGCTCACTAGGCATATTTTCAAATTTAAAAGTAACGGTAACTTTTTTAGAAGTATCCTGGTAACTGCCCCTTGCGGTAACTGTAATTTCACCATCTGAATTAAATTCATCCATATCTACTTTCTCAATAACAGTAGTTAAATTAGTTCCAATATTTCCCTCATAACCTTGTAATAGAGCTTTAATGTCATTAGTAGGGGTTTTAGCTTTTAACTTCTCAATTATTACATCCCGTGCTATCTCTAATCCCGCGTCAGCCGCAAGTAAAGCTTGTTTAGTCTTATTATCATTATTAACCATTTTATTTTCCAGGCCTGCCACCGTGAGTAAGGTAGTACCCATAATACTTACCACTAGAAACACCATTAATGCCATCAGCATTAAGTTACCTTTTTCATTTTGCAGTATCACTTGTTTACCCCCTTCCGGTTAGGGTCTAGCCGTGCGAGGAAATACCGAGGTAGATAAAACATATTCTTGCCTGCGGCTTTCCACTTCTAATTGGACTTCTACCAAGCCATTATCAACCTCTTTAAACTGTATTTTACGAACGTTTTCCGCAATAGGAACAGAAGTTCCTTTTGCAACTCTATATAAATTTTTATTGTTAGCCCGGTATATAATTTCATTTTCGGTATCTTTATTTAAAACTAATTCGGTCCCTTCATTGCTTATCGCCACCCCAGCCGCTTCCTTAATATCTTTTTCTATATCATTAATACCCCTTCTAGCCATATATTGAATATCAGAAGCAGTTACACCCTTTTCATAAGCATTACTGGCAGCCCAAAAAACGGAAAGAAAGCCGGATATGACCAAAGAGCCTATGGCTAAGGCTAATAATACTTCGATTAAAGTAAAACCGGCTTCTTCATTACTATTTTTTCTCATAAAAAATTACCTTCTTGATATAACGGAAATAACCTGATTATGAAATTCACGCCCCTGTTCTTGCCAGCTTACCTTTACCGTAACCTGCAAAAGATTATCGGTCGAACTGCCCTCAAACTCTATATTATCTATTATTACTTCCGGCGCTAGGTTAGCCCACTTATCTGCCCCGCCATAATCAAAGGAAAGTCCTAAACCTCCGTCTGCTACGTCGTTTTGCAGCATATTCCGGTCAAAAACTCCCGTAGGTATGGCAAAAGAGTTAGCCTTAATATCCTCCATGATGGTATTAGCCATAGTCATAGCTTGGGTAGACTGCCCAGCTTTAAAAACCCAAACCGAACTGGTAGTAACCATAGTAAATAAACATATGGTTACTAAAGAAAGAAGCACTAAAGCAGCTAACACTTCTACTAAAGTCATACCTTTTTGGTTGTGTCCATATTCCATCACGAATACCTCTTGTACTCCTTTAACCCAGGCGATCTAAGCTCGCCCCTACAGTATTATTTTCTAAATTCCTAAAAACGCTAAATATAAGCTTAGTATTTCTGCACCGTAAATATAGACTGATATAGCTGCTAAAGCTAAAAAAGGGCCAAATTTTATCGCGGTTTTACGTGTGGCTTTTCTCTTAACTAAAAGGGGTATTACCCACATAAACGCTAAAAGGGAAGAAATAACAAAAACCATAAAACTGCCGGCCGGGCCTAGAAATGCTCCCATAACTGCGGCCAGTTTTACATCTCCACCTCCCATACCGCCTTTAGTTACAACTACGATAAGGAAGAATAGTAAAGCAAAGCCGATCGAGCCGATTAAAGCTAACTTAACCCCTATGGTAAAGTAAGATAAAATTAAACCTATAATCAGGCCTGGGTAAGTTAATAAATCAGGTATTAGGCCGGCGGTAATATCAGTAAAAGCCGCTACAATTAAAATACTAGCCAAGATTAAACCTGCGACCGTCCAAACCGTTAAGCCGCCTTTGAGCATAATTAAGAAAAAGGTTATAGCCGTAATCAATTCGACTGCCGGGTAAAGAGAAGAAATTTCATTCCTACAATAACGGCATTTCCCCTTGAGCAGTAAAAAGCTAAACAGGGGCACTAATTCGAAAGCTGTCAACTTGTGCCCGCAAGCAGTACAATGGCTTCCCGGCCATATAACTGATTCCCGCCGGGGAATACGGTATATCAAGACATTTAAAAATGAACCGATGATAAGGCCGAAGATGAAGGTTAGTAAAAGCATTTAGTTTCTCTTTCATTGTTAGTTCGCACTCGGGTAACAGTAGGCTTAGCCTACTATGGTTTAACGCACATACGATTTTTTATTGCTGTAGTACCCTTCGGGTACTACCAATGGGACATAAAGGAATCATCCCCTTGTGTTTAAGATCCTCCACCTTCACCGCCGCCGGATGCTGAAGGCGTTGATGTAACTGTAACATTACCCTTCGAATCAACACTAACCGTATATGTTTCTTTATTAGGTCCTAAGAAAGTTGGAGCACCTGAAACCTCCGCATTAGACTTAAGGTAATCCTTACTAATAAGATCAGTAATAGCTATGCTGCTAGAACCTGATGCAGGTAGGGTAAAGTTTTCCTTAGCAATATACATCTCAGCAGCCCGTTCAATTGTAGCTTCATTCGCCTTATTAGCATCAGTTTTCGCCCCACTCAACACCCCGCCAAACCGTGGCACAGCTAAAGCTGCCAATACAGCTAAAATGGCCATTACTACAATAAGTTCCACTAAGGTAAAGCCTTTTTCTTTTTCCTTATCTCTTCTAAACCACGTCATCATAATAAATTCCTCCCTCATGTTTTTAACAACTGACTCTACTGCAAAAGTCGTAATTGACTTATTCATGCCTATTACGGTTTTTGCAATATAATAAGTAAAACCGCATCACCCCTTTCCCCTACATATTTACAGCATTCATTATTTCAAACATGGGTAATAAAGTAGCTACTACTACCCCTCCTACTACTATGGCCACTATTACTATTAAGAGGGGCTCTATTAGTGACATTAAACTATCTATGGTATACATAACCTCTTGTTCAAAGTAATCTGACATGCGTACTAACATATCATCTAAGGCTCCGGTTTCTTCCCCTACGGCAATCATTTGATAGACCATAGGTTCAAAAACTCCCGTCTCCTGCAAAGGAATAGTTATAGAATCCCCTTCACTTATACTTAACCTGGCTGCCCCTATAGCTTTGGCTACCACCGCATTGCCTACTACTTCTTCCACTACTTCCAAAGCTTGCACTACGGGAATTCCCGACCTAATTAAAGTTCCCATAGTACGGGCAAAACGGGCTACGATTACTTTTTTTAACGCCTTACCTATAATAGGAACCTTTAAATAAAGGTAATCTAAAGAATATCTCCCTTGTTCCATGTTGCTCCAACGTTTTAAACTTAAGAATAAAATTATTAATCCAGCTAGAATAAACATCCATTTTTGTTTCAAAAAGACTCCGATCCCCAGTAAAATCTGGGTAGGCCTGGGTAATTCCGCCCCCGAAGCACTGAACATTCCTATAAAAGTCGGCATTACGAAGCTGATGATAAAAAATACTACTAAAACCGCGAAAACACTTATAACCATAGGGTAAATAGAGGCTGATTTAATTTTAGAATTAATCTCATTTTCCCGTTCCATATAACCGGTCAGCTTTTCCAGGACTAAATCTAATACTCCCCCTAATTCCCCAGCTTTGATCATACTTATGTAGACATGGGAAAAAACACCGGGGTGCTTGGCTAAAGCTTGCCACAAAGCATTACCCGCCTCAATATCTTCTCCTACTTCAGCTAAGACTTTTTTAAGCTTTAAGTTGGAAGTTTGTTCAGTTAATATTTTAAGACATCTTAAAATAGATAATCCCGCATTTAGCATAGTAGAAAGCTGCCTGGTCATTAAAACTAATTCTCGGGTAGAGACTTGATTAAAACTAAAAGAGAACTCCTTATTAAGCTTGGAATCCTTCAGTTCTTTTAAATCTAGAATATAGTAATTTTGATTGAGCAGACTTTTTATAACGGTATGCTCGTCATCACCTTCTAAAAAACCTTTGAATATCTGCCCCTGCGGGTTTCTCACCTGATAACTGTACTTCAATTCTTCTCCCCCATTAAAATTGGCTTTTTTATAAATATTTAAGAACTAATCGTTCTTTTATTGGCCTCTTCCAAAGAAATCAGCCCTTGTTGATAAAGCTGTTTTAAAGCCCGCTCCATAGTAACCATGCCATGGGCACTACCGGTTTGGAGGGCTGAATAAATCTGATGACTTTTATTTTCCCGAATTAAATTACGAATAGCCGGAGTAGCTACCAAAACTTCGGCTGCTACTACCCGTCCGCTGCCATCAGCCTTGGGCAGTAATTGCTGACTTATAATGCCTTGCAAACTGTTGGCTAATTGGATAGTAATCTGTTCCTGCTGATGGGGTGGAAAAACATCTACGATTCTTTCTATAGTTTGGGCGGCACTGCCCGAATGTAATGAAGCTAAAACTAGATGTCCGGTTTCAGCAGCCGTCATCGCGGTAGAAATAGTTTCCAAATCCCGCATTTCCCCGACTAAAATAACATCAGGATCTTGCCTTAAGGCAGCTCTCAGAGCTAAAGCAAAAGAGGGGGTATCGGTTCCTATTTCCCTTTGGTTAATAATACAAGTACCATGACGGTGCAAATATTCGATAGGATCTTCTAAAGTTATAATATGACTATTTCTGGTCTGATTCATAAGGTTGATCATAGCTGCTAAAGTAGTAGATTTACCACTGCCGGTAACTCCGGTAACTAAAATTAAACCCCGGTCTTTTAAGGCAAAATCAACAGCTATGGGAGGTAAATTCAAATCTTTCAGATTAGGTACTTTAACCGGAATAATTCTTATGGCCGCCGCCCAAGAGCCCCTTTGCATATATATATTAGCTCTAAAACGTCCTATCCCCGGAAAAGCGTTGGAAAAATCCACTTGACCTGTTTCTTCCAACTGTTTACGGCATTTATCATTAGGCAGAACTTCTTGGCCCAGCCGAATGGCATCATCCAGAGTCAAAACCGGCTCATTTTCATCATAAATTATTTGCCCATTAACCCGATAAATAGGTGGTCTAAATACAGTTAAGTGAACATCAGATGCTCCCATTTCTACCGCTTTAGTAATGATGCTTAAAGCATTAGCCATACTTTATTCCCCCAATAAAACAGCTTTCATTACCTCTTCTAAAGAGGTTAAACCTTGTTTAGCTTTAAAAATTCCATCTTCTTTTATGGTAACCATTCCTGCTCCTATAGCCATATTAGCAATAGCATCTTCTGAATGTCCCTTCAGCCCAATTTTATTCCTGATTTCATGGTCGAGATATAAAATTTCATGCAGGGCCAGCCTTCCTTGATAACCTAACTGGCGGCAGGTATTACAGCCGGTAGATTTATAAAATCTTTGCCCGGTTTCTTGGGGAATACCTAATCTATATGCCGTTTCTTCATCTAATAGATATGATTGCCGGCAATTAAAACATAGTTTTCTTACCAGGCGTTGGGATATTACTCCGGCTAAAGCGGATAATAACAGGAAGTTTTCTATTCCCATATCCACTAATCTGGCAATAGTAGCTGCGGCACCGTTGGTATGCAGGGTAGATAAAACTAAATGTCCGGTTAATGCTGCCTGTACTGCTAATTGGGCAGTCTCTGTATCGCGTATCTCTCCCACCATAATTATGTCGGGGTCTTGACGCAAAATAGCCCGCAGTCCATGAGCAAAAGTTAAACCCGTTTTAGGATTGATTTGTACTTGATTAATACCAGTAATTGAGTATTCGATAGGATCTTCTAAAGTGATAATGTTTTTAGTTATAGTATTAATTTCATTAAGAATCGAATAAAGAGTGGTAGTTTTACCTGAGCCGGTTGGTCCGGCTACTAAGACTAATCCATAGGGCCGATAAGCTAAAGATAATAGTTGTTCGCGGTTTTTATCACTTAACCCTAGCTTGTTAATGTTGGTTATAGCATTAGTTCTATCTAATATACGTAAAACTACTTTTTCTCCAAAAGCAGTAGGTAAGGTAGAAACTCTAAAATCAACGGGGCGATTTTCCACTACCATTTTAAATCGGCCGTCTTGGGGAATCCTTTTTTCAGCAATATCCATTCCGCCCATAATCTTTAAGCGTGATACTACCGCTGGAGTTGATTGCTTGGGTATAGTTAACACCGCAAATAGATCACCATCCACCCGAAAGCGTACCCGGGTTTCAAGTTCCTGTGGTTCTATATGAATGTCACTACAACGTCCTTGCACCGCTTGAGTCAGTAAAGAATTTACCATTCTAACCACAGGTGCATCATCATCTATTCTGATAGTTTCCCGGGTTAACAAATTAGAAGCCGGCTTAGCCTCATGGTTTAATTCAACTAATATCTTCTCCATGGTTGGGTCTACTCTAAAGGCTAAATATTGGCGAATGGCGTTATCCAGGTCACTTTTTCCCGCTAATACCGGGATTACATCTAGGCCACTAGCCATACGCACATCATCAATAGCCTGTTGATTCAGCGGATCAGCCATAGCCAAAGTAATGGAACTGCCTTTTTTAGCAATAGGTAAAATATTATGCAGCCTGATTAAATGAGGGGGGATGATGTTAATAGTATCAGCATCAATGCTGGTTTTGCTAAGTTTTACATGCGGTATGCCTAAGTTAAATTCTAGAGCCTCAATTAACTGTTGTTCCGTCAAAAAACCTTGTTCGACTAATATTTGTCCAAATTTTTCTCCCGTTTCCGCTTGTTTAATTAAAGCTAATTCTAATTGTTCTGGAGTAACTACTCCCATATCACACAATAACTCGCCTATAGGTTTAAGATATTGCAAATAGCTCTCCCCCGTTTATACTTTAAAAGCATATTTATCCTTGCCATAATTCTGTAGTAGAGTAGTGCCTAAGTCCTACTATTTACTACAACTTGTAAATTTTGTAAATTGCTTATGCATTATAATAGCATATCATATTAGTTTTTTGGCTACTAAATTAACTAAAAAAAGCAGTTAATTCAAACTGCTTTTTAAAAATCAATTTTATTTTATTTGGCTAATTCCTCTTCCAGCCTGTAATACTGAACTATTAGATCATCTACTTCTTGACTCGTTTTTATTACTTGGGGGTCTTGGAAGCCTTTATCCATACCTAATTCAATCAATATTTTTCTTTTATTTTCGATTAATTTAATTATTTTTAATAAATCATTTTCGGGAAATGGTTTGATTTTGAACTGCATAGAAGCCTCCCCGCATTGTTTACATTATAATTTGCTAAAAATCCCATTTTTTCCTGCTGCCCCAAGCCATCCTAGTTGATAATTCGGCAACTTTTTGTACTTTTTTGACTAGTTGTCATCGGTATGGAAAGTGATTTAACGTAAATACTAAATAAAAATTGAAACTGAAGAGGTTTTAAGATGAATGAAGCATTAGTAGTAATTGTTCGCAGTTTTATTGCCTTTTTCACCTTATTTTTTCTGGCCCGTCTTCTAGGTAAACAACAAATAAGTCAATTAACCTTTTTTGAATATGTATTAGGTATTACTATTGGTTCTATAGCTGCTACCTTATCGGTAGACTTGACCAGCAGAGCTTGGCCTCATTGGGTAGGTTTGGCGGTTTGGGTCATTATTGTTTTATGTTTACAATTTGTAACTTTAAAATCATCTGCCGCCAAAAAATACTTAGTAGGAAGGCCGGCCATAATCATGGAAAATGGAATTATTTTGGAAGAAGAATTAAGCAAGCTGCGCTATAACTTAGGTGATTTATTGGAACAACTACGAGATAAAGATGTATTTGATCTTAATCAAGTAGCTTTTGCGGTTTTAGAAACTAATGGTGATTTATCAATATTGCTTAAACCTGAATATCAGCCGGTCACACGCCAAGATTTAAATATAGATGTTAAAAAGGTGAACTTAAATCCCCAAGTCATTTATAACGGCCAAGTGGTACAACAAAATCTTGACTATCTAAAAAAAGACTATGCTTGGCTCATAGACCAGCTCAAGGGGCAAGGAATAAATGATCCATCCCAGGTTTTTATGGCTGCTTATAATGAAGCGGAACAGCTTTTCTATATTGATAAATATCAAGACAACTAACTGGCGGCAGGGTAAGCCGGATCGGCCACCCTCATATAAGAAGCGTAAAGGAAGGTTTTTATGTCAAAAGCAATATATTATGCAATTACGGTTATCATCTTAATCTCTTTCGCCTTTCTAATGAATTCCGGGGATTATTTGCGTAAACCTTTTACTAACCAGGATGATGTTGCTTCATGTATTAATAATTTAGAAAAAAATATTATGGAAGAAAATTGGGAAGAAGCCAACCAAAACTATACCGATCTTAAAAAAGCTTGGGAAAAGGTAGTAGTCAGAATTCAATTTAGTGTTGAAAAAGACGAAATTAATTTTATAGATGTTAACCTGGCCCGGTTGGGAGGGTATTTAAAAACTAAGGGTAAAAAGGAAGCTCTGGCTGAATTATACGAAATGGAGGAGCATTGGAATAATCTTAATAATTAGGTTAAATTTTATTATCAAATATGTTTATTTATTACCATTCCGGCTTAATTGCCCCTATTAACAGTCCCCTGTTTAATTTAGATGCTCATGTCGTTACAAAAAAGCAGGGAGGTAAAGCCTCCCCGCATTTTAATGATCGATTTCCTTTTTAAGTTGTATAATCTCATCTATAGGCAATTCAGCCGCTTCGGCCACTTTTTCAGGCGATAAGCCTAAACGCAAAAAGTTTTTGGCCGTCTTCCTTTGGCCCTCGATTAAACCTTCCCGTTTCCCTTCCAATCTGCCCTTTTCCATGCCCTCTTTATATAGCTTTTCTGCTATTGTCATAATTTTTTCACTCCTTTCCGGGGAGATGTTTTTGGCTGCTTCGTAGATATCCTCCAGCTCTAGATCAGGTCTAGCGTTTAAGATATATATTATATAGGTGAAAAAATATTTTTCGTATTCTTCTGCCCAACCTTGGTTTTCTAAGTTTAAAAGCGTGGCTGCTAATACTTCTTTAAATTTATTTATATCTTGTTGAAATATGGCCTGCAATATTTTTATAGTCTCAGTTAGTATTATATTACCTTTTAGCTGTTCTGCCTCATAGGTAGTAAAATCATATAAAATGTATTCGTAGTCAGGTATATATTTAATTATATCGGGAGGCAAGTTTTCTACCCCTTCTATTATTTTAATAAATTTTGTGTCTATCTGCCACTTTTCTTTGCCATGATATATTACTAAGGGAATTATTAGGGGTAGTTTACTGCTCTTTGCTTTATTTATTTTACTATCCCAAATTTTTACCATGTATTTTAGCATCTGCAGGGGTGTATATGGTGACAGGTAGCTTTTATGTTCAAATAATAAGTATATATAGCTTTCTTTTTCGTTTATGCCGGTTTTGAATAATAGGTCTGAATAGTTTTCGTTTAGTTCTTCGTCTATGAAGCTGTTATTTTCTAAGGTTAAATTATTTATATCTGTTATATCCAGTATTTCAGCAGGTAAGTAGTTTTGTAGGAAGTCTTTCATAACTTCGGTGTTGCCGAATATTTCCTTGAAGAATTTATCGTGCGGACGTTTGATTATATCCATCTTTCCCCCTATATCTTAACTGTTTGCGAACATCTGTTCCTGGTTAATTTTATTATATAGGCAGAGGATTTTTTTGGCAATATGTTTGCGACTGGTTTTTATTTTGCCTAATATCTAATTGTAGGGGCGGTCTACAGTTATATATTTCGTAGTGGTGCTGCGAAATCGATTGATTGTGAGAAGCCTGGATAGTTATTTCCACTAAGCCACATGGAGGGAATGCTCTCTCGAACTGCTTTAGCTATTTTACGGGAACTGTATATTTTTTGGCTGTACGCGTAGATCAGTATTTTAAGCATCATTTTGAGATGGTAGCTGCTGGTTCCTCCTCCTTTATAATTTTCCAGCAATGGCTGGAGATCCATACACTCTAGGTATGGTTGATTACTCGTACTACATGATTCTAGGGGATTATATCTTCCAGACTCATTGGAAGACTAATTTAGTTCATATCATAATCTTTGAAACTATTTTGCTATTTTTGTCCGTTTTTCTATTTGCATTATTTCCCGATAATTAAGAGGCTATCCTTTTGGGGCAGCCTCTCAGTTTTACTGCTTTGGCACAATTTATATAATCTTGATTATTGACCACTTTGGTCGGTTGTGTTATGCTGCAATTATCGACCGAAGTGGTCAATTTGCATAAAGGGATGATAACGATGCACGAAAATTTTATCAACCTTAAAGAAGAAAAGCGGGATACTATTATCAATTCTACCCTAATGGAGTTTGCCGCAAAAGGCTACGATCTGGCTTCCACCAACGAGATGGTAAAGGCAGCAGGTATCTCAAAAGGAGCATTATTCCATTACTTTCCCAGCAAAAAGGATTTGTTTCTTTTCCTGTGTAGCTATGTCTTTGAGGTGGTCAGCCGGGAATTCTATGAACAGATTGGCCACTGCGACGGTGACATACTCACCCGTTATCGCCGGGCCGCCATGCTCAAGGGGGCGGTCTACCAGCGTCATCCGCCTATTTTTGAGTTTATCAAACGGCTGACCGTGGAAAAGTCACCCAAAATCGCCGTTGAACTGAAAGAGCAGCTTGAAAAGATGATGAGCTATGGCTATGAATGCCTGCTGGGCAATCTGGACACCTCTTTGTTTCGCCAGGATGTGCCTGCTGACAAAATCCAGGATTTGATCGTTTGGGCTCTGGAAAACTATGGCAACCGTTCGTTGAAATTGATTGGGGATCAAAAAGTGGAAGACATCGACGTCGAAGCCCTCAACGCTGATTTTGACGAGTATCTAAATGTGCTGCGCAAATGCTTTTACAAGCAGTAAAGGAGGTAAATGGCATGTCTGCTATCCAAATCCACGGCTTAACCAAGCGGTTTGGTAAAACTGTCGCCCTGAACAACATTGATCTTTCCGTGCCACAGGGCAGTATCTACGGTTTTATCGGGCCAAACGGCGCGGGAAAATCCACCACTATCCGCATTTTGCTAGGCCTGCTGAAAAAAAATGCAGGGGAAATAAGGCTGCTGTGCGGCGACCCTTGGCGGGATGCGGTGGAACTGCACAAGCGTTTGGCCTATGTGCCAAGTGAGGTACAGCTTTGGGACAGCATGACCGGCGGCGAGGTCATCGATTTCCTCGGCCGACTGCGGGGAAGCTACTCCAAAGAACGCCGGGCGCAGTTTATAGAGCGTTTTGACTTAGACCCCACCAAGAAATGCAAAACCTACTCCAAAGGAAACCGGCAAAAGGTAGCACTGATTTCCGCTTTTGTGTCAGATGTAGAATTGCTTATACTTGATGAACCCACGACCGGCCTCGACCCGCTGATGGAGATCGTGTTCCAGCAGTGCGTCAAGGAAGCTCGTAATGCTGGTAAGACCGTGTTTCTATCTAGTCATATCTTATC
>JAEWZB010000096.1 GCA_023395515.1 Bacillota bacterium | reverse complement strand
AAAACTTTAGTTACATGGGAAAGACGACCGGCTTTATTCTCCAAAAATACGGAAATCTGCTTAGCCATATCAATACCTCCTTATAATTTTCTTTTATCTATAACTCTCTTAGCTTTACCTTCACTTCTCTCTATAGATTTAGGCTCTACTAATCTTACTTTAACTCCTATGCCTAAAGCACTTTCTAATTCTTTTCTAATAAGTGCACCTAATTCTTCAAGTTTTCTAACTTCATCACTAAATATTTTTTCCGATACTTCTACTTGAACTTCTAATATATCCAAGGTACCCTTGCGGTCAACAATTAGCAAATAATGAGGTTCAACTCCCGGAATTTCTAATAAAACACTTTCTACCATGGAAGGAAAAACGTTAACCCCCCGAATTATTACCATATCATCAGATCGGCCCAGAACTTTTTGCATTCTAACATGGGTTCTGCCACAAGCGCATACTTCTTTAGTAAGGGCAGTTAAATCCCGGGTTCTATATCTAAGCATAGGTAGGGCTTCTTTCGTCACTGCGGAAATAACCAGTTCACCATGTTCACCTTCCGGTAATACCTCTTCCGTAACCGGATCTATTATTTCAGCTATAAAATGATCCTCCGCTATATGTAAACCATTCTTATAGGGGCACTCAATAGCTACCCCCGGTCCTATTATTTCACTTAATCCATAAATATCATAAGCATCTATTTGTAGATTTTTCTCAATTTCTTTGCGCATATTCTCCGACCATGGTTCAGCACCGAATATACCGGCTTTTAGTTTCAAGTCTTCCGGATTAATTCCCATTTCCTGCATTTCTTCATGCATAAAAAGTGCGTAAGAGGGGGTACAGGTAAGTACGGTAGTCCCAAAATCTTGCATTAACATAATCTGTCTTTTCGTATTACCGCCGGAACTAGGTATTACCGATGCTCCTAATTTTTCAGCTCCATAATGAACCCCTAATCCTCCGGTAAATAAACCATAGCCATATGAATTTTGAATAACTGACCGCTTGTTAGCACCTGCACTGCATAATGCCCTAGCCATCAATTCTGACCAAATATCTATATCTTTTTTCGTATATCCAACTACGGTAGGTTTTCCGGTAGTGCCAGAGGAAGAATGTATTCGGATAACTTCACTCATCGGTACGGCAAAAAGGTTAAAGGGATAGTTCTCTCTTAAGTCTTGCTTCGTTGTAAAGGGTAGATGTTTAATATCATTTAGAGAATTTATATCATCCGGTTTAATCCCTGCCTTATCCATTTTCTCTTTATAGGCGGGAACAAAAGCATACATTCGATAAACAGTTTCTTTTAACCTCCGGGTCTGAAGTTCTTCCAATTCTTTTCTGGGCATACATTCCTTTTCGATATCCCAATAAGACATTTATTCTACCTCCTCAAAATTATTCCTGCAATAAGACTTAGAATATTTACATAGATTAGTCCTAGCTTAATATGGTGTATTCATCATAAATACACCTATTGTCGAGAAAATCCTGCTTCTATAAGCTGCTTTGGCTAAAAAAGTTATTATACCGTAAAGCTTTAACTACAGCTTTTAATGGGGTATAACTCTAATTAAATCCCTTATAACTACACTGGCTAATAATAAGCCGGCACTAGCGGGAACAAATGAGATGCTGCCCAGCCGGGTATCCCCATCATAGTCAGTTTTAAAGGGGGGTTCTAAGGAATACACTACCTTTACTCCTTCATAAATATCATGATTGCGTAAATCTTTACGCACCTTTTTCGCTAAGGGACAAATAGAAGTATTTTTTATATCATCTATCTTTAATTTAGTAGGGTCCATGCGGTTTGCCGCACCCATACTGCTAACTATGGGAATTTCCTGAGTAATACAATATTTTATCAGACTGATTTTATCTGCTACTGAATCAATAGCATCTACCACATAATCAAAATGGTTAGCTAATATTTCTGCTTGGTTATCTTCACTTAGCCTGGTAGTATATTTAGTTATCTTAAGATGGGGATTAATGTCCAGCAAGCGTTGGTGAATAACATCAGTTTTGTATTGACCAATTGTAGATATTAAGGCAGGTAATTGTCTATTAAGGTTAGTTTCTTCCACCTGGTCTGAATCAACTATTAGTATATGGCCTACTCCCGACCTGCATAAAGCTTCTACCGCAAAAGAACCTACTCCCCCTAAGCCGATTACTGCTACCGAGGAGTTTTTTAAAATCTCTATATTATCTTGTCCAATTAGCTTGGCGGTGCGTTGAAATATCTTTTCCAATTAAGCGTCTCCCATAACCTATTATAATTAAACATAAAAAATCCCCACTGAGCCGTGAATTAATCGCAGAGTTTAAACCTGATTAATCAGGGGGGTGCCCTCCTGCATATATTTCTGGTCCCTTAATCAAGGGCATACAGGCAATATGCAGAGCTTAAGCTCCCATTTTGTTGGTGTTGGCAAAAACTTAGCGACCCACACGTACACAGCAGGGTACTCCTGCCATTGTTCAATTAACTAGCTAAATAATATCACAAAATACCTGCTCCTTCAATAAAACCCCGATGTCATAATAATCCTTTTTACCCAGCTATAACTATTTTTCTCTAACTCTAAGGTGCAGTTCCCGAAGCTGTTTAGGACTAACTTCTGACGGTGCTTCAGTCATCAAGCAGGCTGCGCTCTGAGTTTTAGGAAAGGCAATAACATCCCTGATACTAGCCCGATTAGCCATTATCATAACTAATCTATCAATCCCGAAAGCAATTCCCCCATGTGGTGGTGCGCCATATTCAAAAGCATTTAACATATAGCCAAACTTGCTATAAATTTCATCCGGGGCTAAGTTCAAAGCATTAAACATCTTCTCTTGCCAATCTTTACGGTGTATTCTTATACTTCCTCCTCCTATTTCGGTTCCATTTATAATTAAGTCATAAGCTCTGGCTTTACATTTACCCGGGTCTTTATCCAGCCAATCGATATCCTCTATACGGGGTGAAGTAAAAGGATGATGAACGGCTGTGAAACGTTCTTCATCAGGGTCATATTCTACTAAGGGAAACTCTACTAACCAGCTAAAATTCAGTTCTTTTTCATCTATTAAGTTAAGCCGTTTAGCTAAATCTAAGCGTAGTACCCCTAAGACTCTAGCCACAATATCGGCACTATCGGCACTAAATAGTAATAAATCCCCCGGCTTAGCATCTAGCTTAGTAAGTAGGGCTTGGATTTGATCTTCGTTAAAGAACTTTATAATCGGTGATTTCAGTTCATTTTCAGTAACTACAATCCAGGCTAGCCCTTTAGCTCCATTATCAGCAGCAATTTTAGTTAAATCATCTATTTCCTTACGGGAAAATGAACCACAAGTTTTAGCATTTAAGGCCCTCACCACTCCGCCTGCCTGGATAGCAGAAGAGAATACCTTAAATTCTACATCCTTTACTAATTCGGTGAGTTCAACTATTTCCCAATTAAAACGCAAATCTGGCCGGTCCGAACCATATTTGAGCATAGCGTCATCATAGCTTAGCCTAGGAAAAGGAGTCTTGATTTCTCTTCCCATCGATTCTTTAAAAATCTTAACCATCATTTCCTCTATTAGATTAAAAATATCTTCTTCATCAATAAAGGACATTTCCATATCAAGCTGGGTAAATTCAGGCTGACGGTCAGCTCTTAAATCCTCATCTCTAAAGCATCTGGCGATCTGGAAGTATTTCTCCATTCCTGCCACCATGAGTAATTGTTTAAATATTTGGGGTGATTGGGGCAAAGCATAAAATTCTCCGGGGTGCACCCGGCTGGGCACCAGATAATCCCGGGCCCCTTCGGGACTGCTTTTAGTTAAAATAGGAGTTTCCACTTCTATAAAACCGTTATTATCCAGATAATCCCGCATAGTCTTAATGACCTTATGGCGCAGAATAAGGTTATCCCTCATCTCGGGACGGCGCAAGTCTAAATAACGGTATTTTAACCTTAAGGTTTCATCAACCTCAATATTATCTTCTATATAAAAGGGCGGGGTTTTAGCCTGACTTAAAAGTTCCATATCTTCAGCATAAACTTCAATTTTGCCGGTTTTTAAATTAGGATTTTCAGTAGCTGCGGGTCGGGCTGCAACTTTACCTTTAACTGCTACTACATATTCACTTCTAATTTGTTCCGCCAAATGAAAGGATTCTAAATTAACCTCGGGACTAAATACTACCTGAATTAACCCCGAACGATCTCTTAAATCAACAAATATCAGGCCACCATGATCTCGGCGGGTATTAACCCAACCATTTAAGACTACTTCTTGTCCTAAGTTATTAGTATCAAGATCAGTAGCATTATGAGTTCTTTTCATTTACCCTTTTTCCTCCTAACTATTGCTCAAAATACTTTGTATATAATTTACAATATCTTGATCTGGCACTTGTAGCTGCTTACTAGTTGCCATATCTCTAACTGTATAATAATTATTAGCTGCCTCATCTTCCCCGATAATAATAACTAATTTTGCTCCTAATTTATCAGCATATTTCATTTGCGCTTTAGTACTGCGATTAGTATAATCCTTATCAGCCCGTATATTTTCATTACGCAGTTTACCTAAAAACTGCATAGCCTTAGATTCTAAGCTTTCGTTCATAACTATCACTAAAACATCAATTATGGAATGGTCAGCTGGCGGGGACTCGAGTGAATCCATAGCCAATAATAGCCTTTCCATACCTAAAGCAAAGCCTATGCCCGGTACATCAGGGCCTCCGCAATCCTTAACCAGGCCATTATAACGGCCGCCTCCCCCTACTGCACTTTGGGCACCAATTCCGGGTATATGAATTTCAAAAGCCGTATTAGTATAGTAATCTAAACCACGTACTAAGTTGTTATCCTGTATAAACTGAATCTGGTTATCCCTAAGCACCGTTTGCACTGTTTCATAATGGGTATTACAATTCTCGCACAGGCTGTCAGCCAAAACCGGATAACCCTTAATCGCCTCATGGCAGGATTCTACTTTACAATCTAAAACTCTTAGAGGATTTTGCATATATCTAACTTGACAATCCTTACATAGTTTAAGGGTAACCGGTTTAATATGTTCAATCAAACGGTCCCGATAAACTTGACGGCATTCAGGACAACCCACGGAATTAAGGTGTAATTCATATTCTTTTAATCCCAGCCGTTTTAATATATCTACTAATAATATAATAACTTCAGCATCCAGAAAAGGACTATTGCTGCCAAAGGCTTCTATGCCAAACTGCCTGAACTGTCTGTACCGGCCAGTCTGGGGACGGTCATAACGGAACATGGGGCCATAGTAATACCATTTTACCGGCATTACCCCGCCATAAATGCTGTGCTCAATAAAAGACCGGGCACAAGATGCAGTTCCTTCCGGCCTTAAGGTAAGACTTCGTTCAGATTTGTCCGTAAATGTATACATTTCTTTAGATACTATATCAGTTGTGGCACCTACTCCTCTTTCAAACAATTCGGTATGCTCGAAAATAGGAGTACGAATCTCCTTATACCCATAAAGTTCAGCCACTTCCCGCATTATCTTTTCCATGTGCTGCCATTTAGCTGAATCGGGCGGTAAAATATCGTATGTACCTCTGGGGGCTTTTACTTGCATTTCTTCCCCTCCGAACTAAAATATTCCTTGGATAATTCTAATTTAAGCCCTTAAGCTTGTCAACTTTGCGTTCTACCAGTCTCTCCATGGAGTCCAGATAAGTTTTAGGATCTTTGGGATTATAAATAGAAGTCAAACTCCCATCAGCAGGATTAATAAATTTGCTGGCCGACCCGCCTCCCAAGCCGATAATAGTTTGTCTTTCCTCCATCATTTGTATATTATATATGCAAAAATCATCCGGCCGGGAAAAACCTGTATTTTCCATATCGCCCCGCATATATTTTTGCCGGTATAAGTAATAAGGGGTATAATGGGCGGCTCTTAAAGCCTTAGTAAAATACTTAACCCCTTCCTCTACGTTTTTAATCCTCATCTCTACACTACTTCTGCCTTCATTTTCCGCCATAATCGAGCCTCTTTTCAAGGCCAAAGTATGTACCGTCAAATTTTCCGGGTGCAGCTTTAATATACTATTAGCTGTATAGGCAAATTCCGGCTCTTCCTCGCCAGGCAGTCCGACAATAATATCCATATTAATTTGTTTAATTCCAGCTTGACGGGTAAGTTCTACTGCCTCTATTACTTCTTTTTCATTATGTCTTCTGCCTATGGCAGCTAAGGTTTTATCATTCATGGTCTGCGGGTTAATACAGACCCTGGTTATCCCGCCCTCTTTAAGGGTTTTTAGCTTAACCCAGGATAAAGTATCCGGCCGGCCCGCCTCTACCGTAATCTCCCGGGTAGCTTCTGACTTAAGGTATTCATTAATAACTTCTAATAGTTTAGCCATATCTTCATTAGCCAGTACAGTGGGAGTACCTCCCCCTATATAAATAGTCTGCACCTTAATTTGCTGGGCTTTTAAATAAAGGCTGACAGCTTTAATTTCGGCTAGTAAGCTATCTAGAAAAGGCGTTATATCCTGGGCATAATTTTTTAATACCGCCCCGGGAAATGAACAGTAATAACAACGGGTAGGACAATAAGGAATACCAATATAGATGCTGACCATTTTTTTAGCTGCCTCTTTAGCTAATAGATACTTACGGTTATTAAAAGCTACTTCCGTTAAAAGGGCGGCCTTTTCCGGCTGTAGAAAAAATTTATTTTCTAATACCGCTTTTATCTCCTCTTCATCCTTATTGTCATCAATCAGACGGTGTACCAGCTTAACCGGCCTTACTCCCGTCAATATTCCGTAAGTGCTTATAGGCTTATTTTGATGCCTGCTTAAGAGTTCAAAAGCAAACCTGCGTATATTCCGGTTAATTTCATTATTTCTTTCCGCACCATTTAGGAGGCGATATTCTTTCCGCAGCTCGGTACATACCCCGGCTTCCTTTATAAAGCCCGAGAATATCAAATAATTTTGCTTTGGCTCTGTTTGTATGGCAATACTTATGTCAGCATTAGCCTGATCATCTGCTTTGAATAACGTACTACCCGGAAATGTCATTCTAATCAACTCATGTACCGCTTCATATAGTTTTTCGGGGGTAAACTTATAGGCTATTAACACTATAATTCTCCTTTGATATGTAATATCATGGTGGTTCTCTATTCTTTTGCTTGGCCTTTTGTGGGCATTATTGCATAAACCATAAAAGCTGTCAAAAAAATAGTGATAGTATCATATAGGACAATCTAATGACATTAACCATCCCTGGGGACACACTGACACTGGTTTACGCTGCCCAATAAGAAAGGTATTGGTTAAACTAAATATTAACCAATACCTGAGGAGCAGATTATTTTATGCCTGTTTACATTATTGTGATATTTCCCATTGGTGGGTCTGTTTCATATAATTGTCATCCTTTAGTAGGTATTTTGTTCTACTACTTCCAGTATCATTCCAGGTTGTGTCTACGTGCAGGTACTTGTCACCTATTTTTACTAAGTTCCATGCATGTCTTTCGGTAGTGCCTCCACTAGTTGCTTTGCCTGATATCACGTAAGATTCGACTCCCGCGAAATATAGTAGTCTATTAAAGGCTTCGGCATACCCTGCGCAAACTGCTTTTCCTTTTATAAGCGCTCCATAAGCTATATACGAGGGCGAAAATTCTGTCAATTCATCCATTCTATAATAAGTATCATAATCATATATTACGTTTTCACAAATGTAATTGTTTAACACGGTTATTTTTTGTTCGTCAGACATTCCATCATGGATTAGTCTTTTTACTATTTCTCTTGCTTTTTTGTTTGCTTCAACTATAATATACTTTTCGTCTATTATCATATACTCCGGCAGCAGCATTAAGTACTCTGAGTTAGGTTCGTAGTTTACTGAGAAATTCAGTTCCGATAGTGTTTCTGTTACTTTTTTTCCGTCTACTATATACTTAAACCGATTATTAAAGATGTTAAATTCTTTTACCTCTTCACTATACAAGGTGTCTTCTGGTATTACCCGTAGTAAGCCCACCACTTCTGTTGTATTTCTGCAATAATTATTTAAAGCTGCCCTTAATTCACTAATGTCTTTTATATAAATATTAGCTATATTAGGATCGTCTAAGGCTAAGGGGGCCTTGTTATTAGTTTCTATTTTTATTGTTTTATTGACGTAATCTATAGAGCATCGTGCTCCGAATACGTCTGCTAAATAGTGTATATCCATATAGAACTTGCCGTCTTTGTCTACAGTCTGCTTTCGGCTAATTTCGGGAGCTGCTATGCTAGGTAAGGCATAATCAGTTCCCCATGTTATTTCGTTTTCTCTAGGTTCCGGTACAATGTATGAGTATAATTCCAGCTCACTGCTTAGTGATGGGGTATTTACCTCTGTTACTAATATATCTCCTTTAGTTGATACTATGATTTCTTCTCCCTTATATATTATATTGGCATTAGGGGCTAGAGCTTTTACTGTAGCATCAAAGGGTGCTGCTATTACTTGCCCAAAATAAAATATAGTTGTTGGATAATGCAATACTCTATCCCCTATTGGGGACGGTTTACCGTCTATGGTGACATCGAATTTATCTATTTTATATCCTAGGAATTCATATCCATCGTATAATTCAGGGTCTTCCGGGTATATTGACGGGTCTAGGTATACTTTTACCCGTTCCGTTGATGCTGGCTGTGCCGATACGTTTGATATCGGGAATAAGGTTAGCAGTAGAAAAGATAGAACGACTACTGCTAAACCCTGTGTACGTAAGGCACGTGCTTGAAACCCTCTTTTTTCATCAGGTGTCTTAAGAAACATAACACCGGCCTGCTTTTCGTTACCTACATACCGCTTATTTTGCTTAATTGTGGGCGGACTTGCCGCCAAACTTCCCTTATTAAGGTTATTTTTTATCAGGCTCAATAAATCTCCTCCATTCTCTCTTGATTGTAACTTATTATCCCATCACCTATAGATGGCTTAAACTACAAGTTTCCTACCTATTTTCTAATTGTCAGAGAACTTTTTCACGCTAATTTTAGGACGGTAGCCCCGTGTTATTTAATTACTTAATGCTCGTATCCATGTGTCAGTCTAGAATATCCCACTCAAGTCGCCTGCCTTTGCACGCAATATTGGTTCAATTACTAACTCATCAATTTATTTACGAATGAACACTATATTTAACCCTATTGCCAAACTGCTGTGAAATCAGCAATCCCAGCTTTTCAAACTTCAGTACAAAGCTGCGAATGGTAGCATATGCGGCATTGCCAAAGTCTTTTTCTAGCTGCTTGGTTGAGAACTGACTATCCCCGTAGGCAGAAAGAACAAAGTTCCATAAGTCCTTTTCTTTCTCGGTTATTTTTCCAGCCTTCATCGCCTGAGTGAAAATTTCAAATACAGGTACATCTCCGCTTGCGGCATCAATTTTATCATATACATTTTCCTTGAAGTAGCGGATGAAGGGGGTTACATCCAGCAGCTTGCTGATTTTGTAATTATCTTCAATAGTAAGAAAACTGTTGTAATATTTCTTTTTCGAATTATTGATGTGTTTGGATAAAGCATAGAAAAGCGCAGATGAAAAGCCCTGCTGCACCAAATACCACAAGTGCACAAGGCGAGCAGTTCTGCCGTTGCCATCAAAGTAAGGGTGCAGATAGGCAATATAAAAATGAAGCATACATGCCTTGGCCAATTCGGGAATATCATCCTTCTGATTTGCGAACCGAACCAGCTCTGCCATATACTCTGGCAGCAACTTTGGATTTAGCCCTTCATGGTATGGTTTGTCACCCACAATATAAACGGTATCATTTCGATAAAATCTGCCCTCCGGCAGTTTGTCATCACCCTCTAAAAAATCCCCCACAGACAGCATATACAGGTAATGCAGGTTTTCATCGGTGATTTTGTTCATCGGATCACCGATGAATTCAAGACCTTTTTTCATGCCTAAAATGCGATTTTCTTCTTCGTTCTCAGGGGCAAAGCCTTGTAAGATTTTGCGTACGCTATCCCTGTTTGACTGAATGTTTTCAATCTGCAGGGTGGAATCGATTTCTTCTTCCATCGCCTTTAAACCGAATGAGTCTTTAGAGGTGTTGGCAGCTAAGAGCTTTTTCATTACACTTGTAGGAATCAGACTGTGAGCAGGCAGATATACACAGGGCTGTCCATTAAAATCTTTTAGAGCTATTTGGACATAGCTCATCTCCTTCAGCATTTCTAAGACTTCAGAAACACTTTCGGAAGAATATTTGTACTGCATCTTTTTGAGGTCAAAAAAATGCTGGTCGTTTATTATTTTTGCAATCTCTTTTGCGTTCATAGCTGCATCACCCTTTGATATAAAATAGTATCAATTTATATCAGTATAGCATATATTTGCCAGTTTCAAACAAAAAAGCCAGCAAACGGGTGAATGAAAAAATGCCACAATTCGGATTACCTTGGTTTTTCTTCTGTATCCCGCAGAATCTCATGTAAAATTCAACTCCGCTGGCCCATATACAAAAACCTCTCATTCCTGCACACATTTCCGGAACGAGAGGTTAAATCTTGTTGAGAGTAGGAGTAATTTTTATAAAAACGGATTATTTGCTCTTTCAAATCCGATTTTAGTGGCTGGGCCATGGCCGGGATAACATATTACCTCATCATCATAACATAATAGTTTTTTCTTAATATTATCAATTAGCTGCTTATGAGAACCTCCCGGAAAGTCAGTACGTCCAATGGACATTTGGAATAAGGTATCACCTACAAAAATTATATCACCAGTTTTAAGACATACCCCACCTGGGCTATGACCAGGAGTATGAATTACTTCCAGCTCTACCGTATTGCCTATTTTAATCACGTCACCATCTTTAATAAACTGGTCAGCCGCCGGACTAGTTACTTTACTGCCCATTAGGAAAGAAAAGTTAGACATAGCACTAGTCAACATTTTAGCATCGGCCTCATGGATAAGAATTTTAGCCCCGGTGGCCTCTTTTACCCCTCTATTGCCGCCAATATGATCTATATGCCCATGAGTATTAATAATATAAATAGCCTTAAGCCCTTCACTTTCTAATACATTAACAATAGCGCGGGCATTTCCGCCTGGATCTATTACTGCTACCTCTTTAGTCTCTTCACAGCCCACGATATAGCAATTAGTACCCATAGTGTTAATTTCCAGAGCTTTAAGTATCACCGCAGTCAGCCTCCCTTTAAATGTTTTTATTTATTTAAAATAACTTTTCACTATCCAGCAGTATAGTACAAGGGCCATCATTAGTAAGATTTACTTTCATATCGGCCCCGAATATTCCCGTCTTAGCATTTATTCCATATTGTTTTACATAATCAACACAATAATTAAATAATGGTTCGGCTAATTCCGGTAACTCAGCACTAGAAAAGCCGGGTCTTCTACCTTTTCTGGCATCACCGTATAGAGTAAATTGGCTAACTACTAATAGTTCCCCTTTAATATCTAAAAGCGAACAATTCATCTTACCATCAGTATCTTCAAAAACTCTTAAATTAACGATTTTATCCATCATATATTCAGCATCTTTTTGGTTATCACCTTGTTTTATTCCTAAAAGCACCGTCAGGCCTTGCTCTATATCAGCCGTTATTTTACCGGCAATGACAACTGAACTAGAGCTGGTTCTTTGTACTACAGCCCGCAAATCATTCACCTCTAACTTCGCCAGGTAATACTCTTTTAACTTCTAGAACATCTTTCACGGTTTTAATTCTTTGCATAACCGCCTGTAATTTACTCATATCCTTGATTTCTAATTTAAAATTCATAACTGCCACCTGGCTTTTAGTTACCCGGGAATATACGGAATTAATCTGAATGCGGGTATCGGCAATTACATTCATAACATCGGTAGTTAACCGGGCCCTATCTATACCTTTAACTTCCAATTCCACATTATATACCCCTCGATCATCAGACCAGTCTACCTCTATTAAGCGGTCCGGTTCAGTTTTCAAATAATTATGCAAATTAGGGCAATCTTGACGGTGGACGGAAATTCCCCGGCCTCTGGTGATATAACCGGTAACCTGGTCACCAGGCAGGGGGTTGCAGCATCTAGCTAAACGGATGGCAACATCATCTACCCCTTTTATTTTTAAAGCGGAAGAGGTTGCTTCCCGATCCGTATGAATTACACTGTGAGTAAGGGGAGTATCAAAAATATCCTCCACATGGGCATCATTAAAATATATTTCTTTTTGTTTGTTAATAACCTGATTAACCGTTAAAATACCATCACCTAAGGCAGCAAACATATCATCCACTGAGTTGAGGCCCAATTTTTTCACTATTTCCATCAGCTTATCTTCTTTAAGTAATTCCTTAGGATTAAGGTGTTTCTTTTTTAACTCGCGTTCTAGAATATCACGGCCTTTAATGATATTGCCTTCTCTTATTTCCCGTTTAAACCATTGTTTAATTCTGCTTTTAGCCGTAGAGGTTTTAACAAAATTCAGCCAGTCCCGAGTAGGACCGGGGGAATTCTTAGCGGTAAGAATTTCCACAATATCACTATTTTCTAAAGGATAATCCAGAGGTACAATTCTGCCATTCACCTTAGCTCCGATACATTTATGACCTACTTCGGTATGAACCCGGTAAGCAAAATCTACCGGACAGGCACCCTTAGGCAGTTCCACAACTTTGCCTTTAGGGGTAAATACAAAGACGGTATCATCAAATAAATCTATTTTAAGTGATTCCATGAATTCATTATTATCTTTAATGTCTTGCTGCCACTCTAATATTTGTCTTAGCCAGGCCAACTTCTCGTCCAGTTTCTTTTCTTTCGAACTGACCCCTTCCTTATAACGCCAGTGGGCGGCAATGCCATATTCAGAAGTACGGTGCATTTCCCAGGTTCTTATCTGCACCTCAAAGGGTTCTCCGCCTTTGCCGATTAAGGTAGTATGAAGGGATTGGTACATATTAGGTTTAGGAGTAGCAATATAGTCCTTAAAGCGGCCGGGCAGCGGTTTCCACATAGTATGAATTATGCCTAATACCCCGTAACATTCTCTAATATCATTAACTACTACCCGAATAGCAATCTTATCATAAATTTCGTCTATGTCTTTTTGCTGTTTTATCATCTTTTTATAAATGCTGAATATATTTTTAGGACGTCCGGCTATATCCCCGTTAATGCCAATTTGGTCAATACCCTCTTTAATTTGCTTAATAAGTTCATGCACGTATTCTTCCCGTTCTTGCCGTTTACGTTTCAAACGTTTAGCTATTTCGTAATATACTTCGGTATCTAAATAATAAAATGCTAAGTCCTCTAATTCCCATTTAAATCTAAAAATGCCCAAACGATGGGCTAAAGGAGCAAAAATCTCCATAGTTTCTCGGGCTACTTCCTTTTGCTTGCGCTCGTTTTGGAACTGTAAAGTCCGCATATTATGGAGCCTATCTGCTAATTTGATTACAATGACCCTTATATCTTTAGCCATCGCTAAAAACATTTTGCGCAGATTTTCTACTTGGGCATCTTCTTTAGATTTAAAATCTATCCGGCTTAGCTTGGTAACACCATCAACTAATAATCCAACCTCTTCGCCAAACTCTTGTACTAGAGTTTCCTGACTAATATGAGTATCTTCTACAACATCATGAAGTAGGGCAGCACAAAGAGTAGCGACATCTAATTCCAAATCAGCCAGAATTAAAGCCACTTCTACCGGATGAATGATGTAGGGCTCACCCGAAATCCGTTTTTGACCAATATGAGCTGTTTTAGCAAAGCTATAGGCTTTTTCAATCAGCTCTACATCAGCCTTAGGATCATATTTATTTACTTTTTCAATTATCCTTTGAGCTTCCATCTTCATCACCATTTCAGTCATTAGTCAGCATCCGCTCCCAATCTAAAAAAGCTGTTTTTTCAGCAATTCCCTCCAAGTAATAGGGAGAACTTGCAATATCTAAAACCGTATTAGTTACTTTAAAAAAGTTTATTTCAATAATACTACCTTTTTTCTTCACTCCACACAAGCCTAGATCAGTTAAAATCATCAATACCGGGAGCAGGTTAAAGCTTTCCGGGTCTTTGTTAAGGTGCTTAGCTATGTTACTATTCAACTCATTAATATTGGCTTTAATCGGATTTAAACGTAAAGCTTTAAAATAAAGCAAGACTTGCCGAACCGTGTCCACATCAGGATAAGTCTTCACCAAATACTGCCTGTTGCTGGCAATATCAGCTGGTTCAAATAAGGTTATTACTTCTATATCTTGAGCAGCACTAATTTGATTCATAACCAAATGGTTCTCATAATAACTAAAAGGTACATCAGCTAATAAAACCGCGTCTATATCTTCAATAGTATTCGAATACATACTAAAGGTACCATCTACAATCAGTGCTCCCCGGTTTAATTCCTTAAATTGATTTCTTAAAATATTTCTTTTCCTATAATCCTTTTCTCCGGCTTCAATAACTACATTTTCCACTTGTTTTTCCAACCGGGCAATAGTAGCCACCCGGTTACTATAGATTATGGCACGTTTGGCCTGACTAAAATCAACATTTTTCTTTTTTAATCTCCAACTGTGGTGGTCAAATAAGTTGCTTACCCTTAAATTATTAAATTCTGGAGGTGTTTCAACCAAGTGGGGCCACATTTCGATAATATGGTTTAAATTATCGGGCAAAGCTAAACTTTGTAAATAATAATTAAAGTAAGCTTTAGTAATCAGGAAAAGTCCCGGTGCACCATTTGCAAAACTCTTTTCCAGCTTTTGCCGTTCCTCTAAGTAGAGCCTCCCATGCAACATGTGCATTAATTTAGGACTAAGTACATGATTAAGAGTTAAGTAATGTTTACTTAAAGTTCGATAGGTAGGATATACCAATACAACCGGCCGGTTTTGACTTAATTCGCTAATAATAGTACTAAAAATAGTTTGCGGTTTTAGCTCTCCGCTGGCTAAGCGATCCGGTCGGTCGGGAGTAATAGATGATTTCAAATTACTAACTTTTAATTGCAGAGATTTTTGTCCCAGAAATTCATTTTCCTCTACATTAAAAACCATATCATATTTTAAAAGGTTAAAGGGTTCATTACCATATTCAGGTTTATTAAACGCAATGACATCTATATTGCCCGGCAGTATTTTGCACTTAAAATGCTCTTTATTTTTACCTACTAACGAGGAATTGGCAACTTCTACCTGCCGCCCTAAAAAGCTAGGTACCGGATTACCTTCTCCAAAAGGCTCCAGTAATTTTAGTTCCTCCCCTAGCTGATTATTTATATCCTCGGGAGATAATTCTAAATCAATCACCTGTTTTTTATAGTAAATAGCATCACTTTTAAGTCCGGCACTATATAATAGTAAAGCCCTCTTAAAATCGGCAAACTGTTCCCGGCGTATGCTTAAACCGGCCGCTAACTTATGACCTCCGAACTGGGTTAAGTGCTCGGCACAAGCTTGTAAGGCCTGAAATAAATCAAAATCATTTATACTGCGTCCCGAACCTCTGCCCTCATCTTCTTCCCAGGCAATAAGTACCACAGGGCGGTTATACTTATCAGTTAAACGTGAGGCTACAATTCCGATTACCCCATGGTGCCAATTTTCACCGGCTACCACTAAGACCGCTTCTTCTTCCAGATTAACATGAGCTTCTATGTATTGCACAGCTTGCTTTAAAATTTGCTCCTCCACTGCTTTACGCTGATTATTTAATTCACCTAAATGATTAGCTAGTTGAAGTGCTGCTTGGTAATTTTCAGAAAGCAATAGTTCTATACTTAAGCAAGCTGATTTCATCCTGCCTGCAGCATTTATTCGAGGTGCTAAAATAAAGCCGATATGCCATGTAGATATTATCTTACCATCAAGTCCTGCTACTGACAATAAGGCTTTAAGTCCGAGCCGGGCAGTCGCCCCTAGCTTTTTTAACCCATACTTCACTATAATCCGGTTATCCCCTTCTAAGGGGACAATATCAGCAATAGTAGCTAAGGCTGCTAAATCCAGCCACTCATATACTTGTTCCTTAACTAAAAAACCTTCACTTAAAGCCTCAGCCAGTTTATAAGCTACTCCAGCTCCACATAAATATTTTGCTTCCTCGTCATTATCCAGCTTAGGATTGACAATAGCTATAGCCGGGGGCAAGACTTCACCTGGAGTATGGTGGTCAGTAATAATAAAATCCATGCCCCGTTCCCTGGCCGCCTCTACCTCTTGAACCGCAGTTATACCACAGTCTACGCTAATTACTAGAGTGTACCCTTTATCCGCTAAATCATTAACGGCTTCCAGATTTAAGCCATATCCTTCACTAAACCGGTCCGGTACATAAAAATCTGCCTCTAAACCTAACTTTTTGAGGCAGTCTAACATTATTACCGTACTGCACACGCCATCAACATCATAATCACCATATATAACTACCTTTTCCTGATTTAAAACCGCCTTACGGATTCGGGCTACGGCCTCTGCCATTCCCTTAAGTTGATAAGGGCTGGATAAACTATTTAAATCGCCAAATAAGAATTTTTGCGCCTTAGAATATGTATTAACTCCCCTTTGCTCCAGTAGTTTCGCCAAAGTGGGCGAGATATTTAATTCTTTTATCAGATTATTACAAACAATACTGTTATAATTTTTAATTTCCCAGGTGGTCAACAATAAAAATTCCTCCAATTAATGCTAAACACTTCATTCTCCATTATTATAGACTATAAGGGTAAAGTTTTTAACCTATTGATTCAAGACGGCTAAAAAAGTGTAAACTATTATAATAGAGTATGGGAGGTAATAAGATGGATGATAAGCAAATAAAAAGGCTGAATGAGTTGGCTAAAATAAAAAAAGAAAAAGGCTTAACCAAGGCTGAGGCTAAAGAACAGCAGGAACTTTATGCCCTATTTCTTAAAAATATTCGCGGCCAAGTAACTACTCAACTAGATCAGGCCGGATATAGCAGAAAACAACAGGGCTGCCAATGCGGGTGTCAAGATGCCAAGGGCTTTGTAATACCTCATTTTCATGGGAAACACTAATCCTGGAGGGACAGGGCTTATATCTGCCTTTATACACGTGGGCAAAGTGAAGCCTGTGGGTCATTGTTTTATGATTACAGATTAACCCCAGATAGTAAGGGTTACTTAAATGGCTCTTTGCTGTGTTGACGTATCTTTTTAGGAATGCTAACATATAATTAATAAAAGGAGTTGCCGCTTTTGATGCAGCGGTTAGCTCTAACGTTGCTTAGACCGCCATCTGGCGGTCATATTATTTTCTGTACAAAATGCACAGGGAAATAATTCCTACAATTACTAAGCAAAATTGAAACAATTCGCCATATGTAATCATAGTATCACCTCCCTTCTATAAGATGGGAAGTGCTAACCGCCAAACGACAACTCCAATTTTTATTCTACCATAAGTTTACAATGCTTCCACTATGTATCTATTCATCTTATAACCATATTTAATGATAAGCTCATCTCGTTTAGAATCGTTTCACCCCTCATGATCCATCTTCTACCCCATTTGCTCCTCCCACTTAGTACTTCCCTTTTTGAGTAAACAAAAGTTGGCTTGCACCGTAGCTAACAGATTATCCTTTTCATCATAGCAATCTACCTGCCAAGCTGATACAGTTCGGCCTTGGGATAATATATTAGCTTCGGCTCTAACCTGGCCGGTTTTAACGGTTCTAATAAAGCTAATTGATAAGCTGGTGGTGGCCGCCGGATTTAGCTCATAAGTATAGATTAGTCCCGCCATTGCAATACTATCAGCTAAAGCTACTAAGGCTGCTCCATGTAAAGTTCCATTGGGATTTAAGTGATGGGATTGAACCTCCATAATTCCTATGGCTTTACCTTTTTCTAGGTGAGCATATCTAATACCGTTTAGCTCTTGGTAAGTACCTTTAAGTATTTCATTAAATTGATTTAACATAAACTCCGCCCCCTTTATCTTCAATTACTAATTTACCATAATAATCCGGGATGGAATGGAATTTTTATTTCATATACATACTTAATAAGGATAAGTATTTTATAGGGGGTACAAAAATGGCTAAAGTTAGAGATGTATTCTTAGGTGGGAATACATGTTATGGTTTTTATTCATTTTACGATTATATCGTGTCACCAGATGTAATCAGAAAATATGTATTAAAAGGCGGGCCTGGAGTAGGCAAATCAGTATTAATGAAAAAAATTGGGGCAGAATTTGCAGCCCGTGGTTATGATATTGAGTACCACTGGTGTTCCTCAGATAATAATTCCTTAGATGGGGTGGTAATTGGGAATAATAAAATATGCTTGGTGGATGGGACTGCTCCCCATATAATAGACCCTAAGTTTCCCGCTGCAGTTGACCAGATTATTAACTTAGGACAATTTTGGCATCAGGAGTCTATAATGAGCAGTCGGGGTAGTATTATAAGTCTAACCTCAAATATCTCCACCTGTTTTGAGCGGGCTTACCTGCGTTTACGTGAAGCTAACTGTGCTTATGATGAATTGAAATCTTATTACGAAGAAGCTGGAGATGTAACAGCTATAAAAAGAAATATCACTGCTTTAGGAGAAGATTTTTTACAAAACGCTACTAAGATGACCGGTTCCATACGCCATTTATTTCCCGGGGCTATTACCCCCGAAGGTTTAGTAACTAAATTAGCCAGTATTATAGATAAAAACATGTCTTTATTTACCGTCAAAGGTAGTCCGGGTAGTGGAGTAAAATCTTTATTTAAACATGTGGTACATCTGCTGGAGGTTAATGCCATTAATGCGGAAGTGTATCATAATCCTTTTAATCCGGAAGAAGTAGATGCAATCTTAATCCCGGAAACCAAAGCAGTTTTAATTGATCTATCCGATTTCTTCTTTGATTATAGTGCAGAAATACCGGGTAATAAGTATAAACGCCAATTAGATTTTAATAAGTTTATTGATGATTCCATACTTGATACTTATGCTAAAAATATTGATTCGGCTCAAAATAGAATTGAACTGGGCATAAAAGAGGCGGTTAGTTTTATTACTAAAGCTAAAGGGCTGCATGATGAATTGGAGAGTTATTATACTCCGGCTATGGATTATGAGGCTATAGATTCCTACCGCCAGGAGTTGATCGCTGAGATTACCGAGTTATTGTAAAAAAGTAAGGGGTTAGGTGTAAGGGGTTAGGAGACGCCTCACACCTCACCCCTTACACCTCACATGCCTACCAGCATAGCCTTAACTATATCACCCTCATGGCCTTGGTTAGGGGCTATATCTAGTATCAAAGGAGCTAAGCCATAGTTTAAATCACTTTTAGGCAAAGCTATCGCGCCTAAACTATTATTTTCTGCCACTAATGCTCCTTTGCAAAAGGTTCTGGTCTTAGATATGCTCTTCATGTTATCAGTCAGCTTAATATTAAACCATTGGTTAAGGGGAGCATTTTGTCCCTGCATTTTTCTTAAGACCGGTTTAATTAAAACCTGAAATAAAATATAACCGGCATGGGGATTGCCGGGCACATTAAATATCAGCTTATTACCATAACCAGCCACAACTGTTCTAGGTCCCGGTTTCATTTGGATACCTTTGATTATTATTGACGCTCCTATTTTCTCCAGGGCCAAGGGTATAAGGTCAAAATCCCCTTCCGCATTACCACCGTTTATTATTAATAAATCACTTAATTCCAGGCCCTTTTTTATTTCTGCACATATTAAATCCAGATCATCAGCCAACTGCCCATGACCTGCTATGCCATTACAGTCCGCTAATTTAAGTAAGCTTAAAAACATACTTTGATTACTATTAAATATCTTTCCATACTCCAGACTACTACCGGGCAGTTCTAATTCACTGCCGGAATTTATTATATAAACGGAGGGCAAGTCATATACCGGTACAAGATTAATGCCGGTAGCTGCTATATGTTCAATGGTAAGGGGATCATACCGGTCTCCCTGCTTGGCAATTACCTCCCCTTTTTTATGCATACTTCCGACTAATTCAATATTAGTATTATAGGTAGGCAAAAAATTAACCTTAATTTCGTTATCACATTCCCCTACCTCTTCTTGTTTAATAACCGCGCCGGTATGTAAAGGAATAGGAGCTCCGGTCATTATTTTTATGGTAACTCCCGGTTCAATTTTACATTGTTCAACACTTCCGGCTGGTACAACCCCAGTTTTCATTAAAGTCAAAGGAGCCGGCTGGAATAAATCCTGTTCATTTATCGCGTAACCGTCTACCCTTGATCTTTTAAAATGAGGTACATCAACCGGAGCAGTTAAGGTTTGAGCACAGACTCGATTAGTGGCTTTATTTAGGTCTGCCCATTCTTCAGCAAGAGTATTTACGTTCTCCAAAAGTGTGTCTACAACTTGTTCCGGTGTTAGTCGAACTGGTTTTATTTTAATTCACCTCTTTTAATCATGTTGAATGTATAAATATGCAGAAGCCGTTTGACGCAGCATGGAGGATACACCCTGCGAAGGCTCAAGAATAAAGGGGGCGAGCCCTACGGACAGGGCGAGCGGGCCACTGAACAGGATGTGACTTTGGCCCGGTACCCCTTTATTCTTGAGACAAGCAGTTGGTGTTTCCCCATGCGGAGTCCGGCAACGGAATATTTATACATTCAGCTAACGATTGCAATCAATATTTACGAAGAACTTACATAACTCAAAATAAATTCACAAATTTGGCTGACATCTTCAAAAGCAAATTCGGGTACCGGGCTGTCAGTTTCCAATTTAAAATCTAAAATCCGGGCAATAACATTAGATATTGGTAAAGGTTCTTGACTAATAGCCTCTCTCATTACTTCAATCTTAGGGTAGGGCTCCTCTTTATAACCTTCCAATATAATAATATCAACTTCTTTTTCGATAGCTTCAATTATTTCGGTTAAAGCCTTTAATTCCGAGCGGGAGTAAATTATTTGCGTATTAGGACTATTAGTATAAACTACTGCGGCCCCGGCATTAAATAATTTCTCACTATCTTTGGTATCGGGAATTATTAATTCATGATGAGCATGTTTTATTACGCCCACTTTCACATTTTGATTATTAAAATGATTAACCACTTTAGTTAATAAAGTGGTTTTTCCTGAGTCATGTCTACCTACAAAAGAAATTATAGGGACCATTATATTCCCCCTACTAACCTTTCCCCTATGGCACGGGCTTTAACTAAGACTTCTTTTTCATCAAAGGTCTTAATTATCCGGTTTTCCATAACTATATTACCGTTTATAATTACCGTATCC
>JAEWZB010000053.1 GCA_023395515.1 Bacillota bacterium | reverse complement strand
GGCTGTAATTTCCCCGCCGTCAGCCGTTTCTCCCGCCATAGCCGCGGCCGGAAATAAACTAAATATCATACTAAGCACCAGCAGCATACTCAGTAGTCTTTTTCTCATATCAATCTTCCTTCCCTATAACTTCACTTTATTTCCCTAAACCTGAATCCCCTGACGAGTCTATTATGATACACATAGATTATTAAAATTAATAAAAAGTCAGCAACATTAATTGAAACCAAAAGGAACATAGGTAGTACCCGTAGAGTGTATAAATCCTAATAAATCCGTGTATATCTGTGTTTAATTTAAAAAAGTCAGCGTAAATCATAATAAATCAGCGTCATTATTAAATGAGCGATAGCGAACATAGGTAGTGCCTGTAGAGTGCGTCAAACCCAAGTAGGCGAAGCCTACCTTACACCGTACACTTCCACCGCTTCTTAAACCCCATCATAGCCGCCTTTTTCTCATGTAGCTTTTTCCGCCTTAACCCGCAGCTTAGCTTCTGCTTGGGTTAAAAACGACTGCAGCTGTTTTATTTCTTCCTTAGTGGCCAGGCGCAGGCGGTTTTTCTCACAGGAGGGACAATCCTCTATCTCTCCCGCCCGGTAGAATAAAAAGCCGCAGTCCTCACAAGCATAAATCAATGCTATCCCCACCTTTCCCATGAATACGGGGGTTTTCTTCAAATTCCCAGCAGCTGCTTTTTCTTGGCCTCAAATTCCTGCTGGGAAATGATGCCTTCTTCCATGAGGGCCTTATATTTCTTGATTTCCTCAATAGCATCAGCCGGGGATGCGGAGGATATCGGTCCCGCCTGTACCCCCGCCCCGCCGGACTGCTCGGCGGCCTCGGGAAAGGCCACGGTTTTTAAGGCCGCCGCCAGTTTTTCCAAGTCCTTGATGCTGCGCTCATATGAGCGGATATAGTCATTCAAATCCGGACGGTCATTATTAAACCGGGGGCCGTCAATCTCGAATTTGAACACTGTCCAGTAGGGATGGTCGAAATGCAGTTCCACTTTAAACTCTTTAAAGGGCTCCGGAATATCAAAATAGGGGTCCCGGGTTGACCGGTTTACCTTGCCGTCATCCAGTACGTCCAGGGCGCGGTTCATCCGCTGGTTTGATGCAATCTGGGCAATCTGCGCCCCCATAGCCAGGGCGCGTTCCGGCACGGTGCTGGCATAGCGGCATATACCGGCGGCCGAACCCTCCAACAGAGGGGTGCGGTCCTCTTTAATGGTAAAGGCTTTTAGCTGTTTACCCTCAAATACGGTTTTGTCCGGTTTATTACTCAGGCAGAACAGTTTATGCTGGTAGTCCAAGATGATTTGCGTATTCCAAAGGCCGAAGTCAATATGCTCGGAAACGGCAAACCGGTCTTTTAACAGCCGGTTTTGCTCGTAAAATGTCAGGTATTCTTTAAAACCCCGCATGGTCAGTTGGCTTTCCTTATCCTGTTCCATATCAAGCTTGTCATGACAGTTGCTGCAGACATATTCACCCTCGATTTTCGAGGGCAGAAACCACCCAATCTTGCCGCCGCAGATGGGGCAAGGAGGTTTTTTGGAAAATAAGCCCATAATCATTTCCTCCTTTTATATAATCTATCATTATCTGGTTCCGCCGCCCAAACCGCCGCCGATGGAGCCGCCGCCGCCCCCCAGGGAAGCGAATCCGCCCCCGCCGCCGCTGCGTTTTTCCTGTTCGCGCTCTTCCTCGGCTCTCCTCATATTTCTGTACAGTAAGTAGTGATAGGAATAAGCCGTACCCATACTCTGGCCGTATTCCGTCAGTTCGGTGGAAATCTGCGGATATAGCTCTTTCATTTGCTCCGCTACCTGATCGGCAATGCCAAACAGCATAGCATAGGTTAAGAGTTCCCGCCAAATCGGTATTTCCTTAACGCCCCGCTCGGCTATAAGTGAAAAATCGGTCAGATACCGTTTAAGCCCCATCAGCTCGCCCAGCTCTTTTTCCCCGGCCGGGGTCAGGTCGCTTAACCGGGCCGGAGTTTTCCACCGTTTCAGGGCCTGCTTTTGATTCAGCCAGGCGCGGCCGGCACTGTCCTGCTTCTCTATATAGGCCCGCAGCAGGGTATCATTTTTACTGGCAAAGCGCTCCAGTTCCTGGGCCTGTAAGATTGCATCCGCACCGGCGGCACTCTCTAATACGGTATAAAGGTATTCGTCATATTCGTTCATTTTGTCATGCCGGCTGCCCATGAGCCGCAGGCTGACCGTTTCCCGGGTCTTGCCCATAAAGCCGGTCTCCCGGGTTTCCACCGGGGACAGGCAGCCCAGCTGGATCAGCCGCAGCATTCCGGTGGCGAGAATCGCGCCATCCTCACACACCTCAAAAATCTGCCCTAAGGCATAGGTAGCACTCATATTACCGCCGTTGGGAATACCCCGGAAATATCCGAACTGTTCGGAGAATTGCTGCCGTTTTTTGTCGGCCCGTTTCTTTTTTAACCTGCGAAACCCCATAAACAGCCCGAGGGGAACTCCGATGTAGAGCACCAGGGTAGTGATGGCCTCCCAGGTGGATATTTCCTCCCCGCTGTATTCGGGGTTATCATAATTACTGCCCGCCAAGGCGGTTGCCCGTACTTCTTCAAAGCTCCCGGCCTCTTGCCGGGCGGGGGACAGGATGCCCTTATCCAGAGCTAACATTACGGTCACATGGTTTTCTGCGGATAGGGGGCTGTCGATACAGGCGATAATATTTCCATTTTCAAACGTTACCATGCCCTCGAAGCCAAATCCCCATACCCCGGCATTTTCTTCGGTAAGAGGAGTTTTGTCCGCCAGGCTGATCTGAACCGTAACCGCGGTAGGGGTAGTATTCATGCCGTCATTTACGAACCGGAAGTTTATCCCGTCCCGGTCACTGTAGCCCCCTACCGCGTTATCCAGCCGGTAAACAATGGTATAGCGGTTTTGTCCGTAGCGGCTGATGCCGAAGCAGACTTCATAACCGTTGTCCGTATAATTAATGCCGCATTTTCCGGCTTTTTCTTCAAAGCTCCCGTCCGGGTTCCAATCCGGTACGGTCTCATAGCTGCCATTTTGGTCGGAGACTGCAAGCCCGCTGATAATCAGATAATCGGGGGCATGCATGGGAATGTAGATTTCGGTACCTTCCTCAAAGCGTCCGGCCCAGGTCTGGGTAATGTGCAGGGAGCCGTCCTCATACAGAACTGCCTGAATATCTATAGTATTAACCTGATTCGCCGCCCCGGCGGGGAGAGCTAAAGCCAATAGCAGGACTAAACCTGAAATCAGGCCGCTTACTTTTTTTAGCATGGGACACCTCATTTCATGCTGGGCATATCTGTTTTGCCCGCCTGCTCCTCCAGATAGTCTCTTTGCTGAAAGCCCAGCATCCCGGCAATCATAATGACCGGAAACATGCGGATTTCACGGTTTAACTTGGTCACGCTGTCGTTGTAAATCAGGCGGCTGCTGCGTACCATGTTTTCAAAGGTTTGCACCGCATCCATAGTTTTAAGATAGGTCTCGTTGGCCTTTAATTCGGGGTATTGCTCGGCTACCATGGCAATTCGGCCCAAGGCTTCGGAAAGAACCCCTTCCTGGCGCAGTACATCATCCGGAGTAGATTTGGCGGTAATCACACTGCGTCTGGATTTAATCGTTTCGATCAGGGTTTCACTTTCATGCCGGGCATAGCCCTTGGTCAAATCCAAAAGCGAGGTCAGGGCATCGAAACGGCTGGACAGTTGTACGCCGATCTGGCTCATGGCATTGCTGATATTCTCATCCAGTACTACCAGCTTGCGCTGGGTAGAGATTACCCATAGGATAATTCCCGCCGCAATTACGGCTATAGCAATTAAAGTCGTCATGGTGTATGGCCTCCTATTTTATTTTTTAAGAAAAGCCGGCAGAAGCTTCTGCCGGCTTTTCAAGCTGCACTGCGGCCTGCCTAAGCATGGTTTTATTCAGGACTTAGCCCTTGGCATCTTCGAATGCTGCTAAAAGCCCTTCCGCTTCAGTTACGAAATCACGGGTTTCCTTAATGCCTTCCTTCAGTTTATCCATAACCTCAGGGGTAAGGTAGGCAGGATCAGTGAATAGCCGGTCGGCTTCAGTAAGGGCCGCAGCCAGTTCATTCATGGCGTCTATAAGTACATCTTCTTTCATAAGCTCGGGAACGGCATTGACCCGGTCTACAATCCCGTTAAAATCTTCGGCGGCCGCCGCATATTCCTGGGCCAGAGCTACCTGCTCAGCGGTAAATTCTGCTTTCTCCGCCGGGCTTCCGCTGGTGGTATCACTTCCGCCTCCGCAGCCGGCGAGTAGCAGTGCCATAACCAGAGTCATCATGAGTACCAGTAATTTTGCTGTTTTTTTCATTTTTAATCCTCCTCCATTTTCTGTGGGTCGCTGACCAGAAATATTTCCTTGCCTTCAATCTAGCAAAAATTCTCTCCAAAACCCGTTTACTGCATGAAACATGATTTTTTCAACATGAAACATGAATAAAGAGTTTACGCCGCCAACCTATACCGGTGGGCGGCGCAACTGGTGGGGGAGCTTTATTTGGTTACGGTTATGGTATATGCAGACACTTTTTGGCCATCATACCGTATTTCGACCACCTTAGTTCCTGTAGTTGTGAATTTACGGCCTGGTGTCAGCTGCACCGTTTTAGAGGTATAAAAGGTGATTTTGTTGTTGATGTTTGTTTGGCTGTCACCTGCCCCCATCACTGCTTGGAGTCCGGTGGTATCAAAGCCCTCACCAAGTTTGTAGGCAGTTTTCGAGGGATTTGCCAGTATCTTTACCGCTTTGCTTGGCGCAGATGATGTTTCAACCGCCTTTTCGGAAACGGTAATAGTGAATTTCGCCCATTTTACGCCTGATGTGGCATGACGAAGTTCAACCACTTTTGTCCCTGCGGTAGTGAACGGTCTGCCTTGCGTGAGTTCCACGGTTCCTGATGTGAAAAACTTAATTTTATCCGTCTCATCCACTACCTTACCGTCCCTGTGCTTGTTGACTGCTCTTACTCCAGTTTTATCGAAGCCTTCACCCACAACGTAGGCAGTTTTTGAGGGAACGGACAGAATGTTTAAGCCGTAGTCTAAGGTTGACGGGTCAATATCCGTAATAGTTGAAGAAATGGCTGATGAATCGGATGGCTTAGCCGGCGCAGAATCTTTGGTCACGTTGATGGTATATGTGCCTATTTTTTTACCTTCAAACCGTAACTCAACAATCTTTTTTCCTGTAACTGCGAATTTACTTTTCTCCGTCAACTGTACTCCGTTTATCTTTTGGATGAAAAAGGTTATTTTCCCGTTGACGTTTGTTTCTTTGCCATCTACACAATTTATTACATTGAGCCCGGTGGTATCAAAGATTTCGCCCAGCTTGTAATCGGTTTTGGCGGGATAAGCCAGTATTTTTATCCCTTCACCCGTCGCCGGGGCAAGCGTATTGGCAGGCGGCTCAGTCGGTGCAGGAGATGGCATATTGGCAGGCGACTTACCCGATGCGGCAGCAACGGTGACTGTACAAGATGCCGAAACCTCGCCTATCTTTGCCGTGATGGTCGCTGTGCCCGCCTTTTTACCGGTAACAATACCGGAAGATGCCACTGTCGCAACTTCCTTATCGGAGGAGTCAAACACTAGCCTGCCCTCAGCCCCGGCAGGAGTTCGGGTGACGGTCAGCTTGACGGTCTCGCCCACGGTTAGGTTGGCGGCGGTATGATTCAGCGTAACGCCGGTAACGTTACTCTCCTTTGGCGTTCCCGGAGCGGGCAAGGGCTTGGGATATTGGCTGGGGTCGGTCTTGCGGGCAGGCTTTAAGGCCGTACCCAGATCAAACTCTGCCGGGGTCTTGGCAGGCACCAGCTCGCTGTCCGAAGTAAGGGCGGTATTCACATTGTTCAGGCTGAAAAAAGTGACAAAATACTGGAAATAGGTGTTTGACTTGGAATCGTTTACCCGCACACGGTATACTTCGTTCAAACCGATTTTTATGTCAGTGAGGCTAAAAACGAGGCAGTTTTTTTGTCCGTTCGGCGAACCTTCATTGAAAGTATAGGGATAGAGAATCCCATCGTAAAACTCAATGCCGGGTACGTTGCTAAATCCCCACTCTTTACCGTCATTGAGCCGGGTCACATTAATGTGCGTATTGTTTATTGACATCGGCAGATCCTTGTCAAAGGAAATGCTCCAGGACTGGTCGCCCTTGAAATATTCGATGGGCGTATTCTGGGCGGGCCACACCACACCCTCATACTTGGCGGATTTGTTTTTGGTATCATGGGCATACATCGTGTTAAAGCCGTACTTATTACCCGCAACATGGCCAAATCCGGTCTGGCTCATTTTAGGGTTTAAGACCCATCTGCGATGTCCTACCACCGATTTGTTAGCATCTCCATAATCAGACATGTATTGCCAGATGGACTCAGGAATAGTAGACGCTGTGGCTTGATTTCCCGGGGCGCCTTTGCAGCCTGATTGGTAAAGGGCTTCCCCTATGCCGGCAGGCTTGGCAGGGGTGTGGGAGATTTTTCCGTTTAAAGCGCTGAGCAGCGCCGAATCCTGCGCATATTGAATGTAATCGTTATTCAATGTCACATTGTAGTCGATACCCGCCATATAGCGTATGAAATTTACGGTGTTCAAGGCCTCGGTCTGGAGGGCGGCAGGCAGCTTTCCGGACCCGTAGGGCGCCGTTTTAACCGGAGCGACTTCATACGAGACGGGCAGCTCGCGGTCAAGCCCCAGCTTTTTCCACATGGCGGTAATTTGCTCTCTGGTAGGGCTGTTAACCGTCAGACCCTTTATAAACTTGTCTTTGGGAAGGATGGGCGACAGTTCGCCGGGCAGATTCTCTGTTTCACCCAGCCACACATGCTTGGCGGTTACCTCGGGCGTCTCAAAGCTGCTCGCTCTTACCAGAACGCCATTTTCTACCCGGAAAATCATGGCTACACTAATGGTCTTCGGGTACATTCTCTCGCCGGTCAGCTCATTGATATTGTATACTACCGGCTTTAAGTAGTCTTTACTAAAATAGCCCCAGCTTCCACGGTTTACCTCCGCACCGTAGATGGTGTCCTTACTCGTCTTTCTGAAATTTTCAATCCTGCTTTTTAAGGCTTTGGTTGAAGGGCAGCCTTTCAAATAAATGACCCCATTAAAGGTCTCCCGGTTCTGCATCTTCTTATAGAAATCACTAACCTGATTCAGTTCAACATAATTAGGGTCATTTGGGAGCAAAGACTCTACCGCCGCCAATGCCGTTGCCGGCCACAGGGTCAATACCATACATAAGGTGAGCAGAATGCTCATCAATCGGTTCTTCATCATCTTGTTCCTCCTAAAGCATCTTTTTGATCATGTCCGGCGCACTTAGTCCTCCGTGTACGGCGACACGTCAGGCTCGATCCACGCTTTGCCGTCTCTCCAGTCCACATCGAAGTCGAACAGCTTCGCTATGTCCCGCAGCTTAATATAGTTGTTGCCCCCGATGCTGTAGGCAGTTAGCCCTGTCACCGCCGCACCGGTGTCACTCCATACGAAGTCTGTGGTGCTTATAGTCGCACTTTTGCTGTCCTTGCCGATGGCAGCAAGCTCACCGCTGGTCTTGGTGTATGACGCATGGTTATATAGCTTGGCCTTACCGTCTTCCCAGCGCACATCAAAGCGTGTTTTCAGGAGCGCACCCACATCCCGGAGCTTGACGTAGTTGTTACCACCGATACTGTAAGCGGGCAGCGCGACCTCTGCGTTATTTAACATAAACTTGGTGTCGGTCGGCGTTGCGGTTATCCCCGCAGGTACTGACGGCACAGGCGCAGGTGTCGGCATCTGAGCGGGTGTCCCCCCAGAGGAGGACGTCATGTTCTGCGGCACGGCCGAAATGAGCGATTCCACCTTATCTAAAAGGCCACTCCATTCACCTAACCTCAGATGTTCTGCTGCCGCCCAATGGATGGTTTTGTATTGGAGAGCCGCTGCCTGCTCCCATGTTATTTTTGCGTTTGCGCTTGTGGCGCCGCTGATGGCAAAGCTCTTGATGGTGTCATTGGTGAAAAGCGGCCATCTGGGGTTATGCCTGCTTTTATGATAATTCATGAGTTTGATCAAGTATGACGTAAACTCCCCATAGGTCGGATTCGCACTCCAATTCATATTTTTATCAGTAAAGACACCCCAACCGTAACAAATCATAATTCCGCCCCTGAGTTCCCAAGCTTGCCCCCCTTCATTGCGCAAACTCTCATACAAATCTTTCGGACCTTCTGCAGGGTAATGGTATCCTAAAATACTGAACACCTCATAGAAGAACCCTGCCATTTCAGCGTTGCTAATGGATCTGCTCCAGTCCTCAAAAGTTATATCGGTATAGTTGGGTATGTATTCGGACAGGACAACCCCCGCCCCGTCTGGATATCCTTTTTCCGCAGGACGGACCATTATTTTGGGGTTCTCGGAGGGGCGCATAGCAACATTGTTGCCGAAGGATATCTGCCATAGATAAGGGTTGCCTACAGCCGCTACCCGCGTGCCACCCGCGCTCACTTTTGTCAGTCTGGCAGCCCACATATAATACTCTCGGCCTTCATGCTTCACCTTCGCCCAGTCGCCCTTGATCTCGGTAACTTCCAGAACGGTGCCTGCCGGCATTTCCCCAATAATTTCTCCATTCGGACTAGAGCGGTAGACCGGGTTCGTCCCGACTTTATACATCGCTCTGTTATCTATTTCGCCCGCAATTCCCAAATAGCGCCCATCCGCCATTTTTATGGTTATCTCAGCCCAGTCACGGTCTACAATGCGCTTTTTCTCAACATAAAATTTCGTGGCTCTTCCTCCTGTCCGTAAGAATGCGTTGCCTGTGGAGTCGATATTGATAAAAGTGTTGTTCCCACCGGCATACATCAGACCGCCACCGCCACCGCCAATGGGGCCCAGACGGATGCTGTACCAACCGTTGTCCATGGCATTGTATGCTTGATTAGTAGTCTCATTCGGCTTGGGTGCGGCCTGCGCGGGAGGAATATATGTGCCGGATGATGTAACGGTATATTTTCCCACGATTTGGCTGGTTTTTTCGCCCGGAGCCGTCCATCGCAGGGTAATCTCCTGCTTGCCTGCAGTGTAAGCAAATACCGTACCTTGATTCAACGTCGCGTTTCCGGAATTTCTGAAACTGATTTCGTTAGAGATGTCCTTTTTTGCGCCGTTGATAGTAGCCTCTGCTCTAATCCCGGTTCGGTCAAATCCCTCGCCAACCGTATATTCGGTTTTTATAGGGTATGACAGTATGGTCACAGCTTCCGCCGCCAGCGCCGTCGCCGGTAATAGCGTAAGCAGCATAAACAGAGTGAGCAGTATGCCCGTAAGTCGTTTTTTCATAGTGTTGTTCCTCCTTTTAATTGAACGAAATAAGATCTATTTCTCTACGGTCAATCTAGCAGAAACTTTCCTGAAAAATTCTCAGCTGCATGAAACATGATTTTTTCAACACGAAACATGGTGCCGGATATGCGATTTTGATGGTAAAATTATCATGAAGGAATGAAATAATAAAGAAATGGATGAATGCTTATGCTGCAGTTGGCAGTCTGTGATGATAATATTGACGAGCTGTCCAATATGGTGCAGCTTATAAACCTATACCGGACAGCCAAGAATTTCAGCTGCGAATACGCTGTCTTTACCAACGGCTTTGATCTGGTTTCGACCTTAGAAAAAGGTAAGCGGTTTGATATATACTGTCTGGATATTATTATGCCGGGCTTTATGGGCATTGATGTGGCCAAGGAAATCCGTAGTTTTGACAAAACTGCGCCAATAATATTTTTTACCTCATCACCGGAATTTGCTTTGGAAAGCTATGCGGTGAAAGCCATTAACTACATACTAAAGCCCGTCTCAAAAGAAAAGCTGTTCTTCACCCTGGATGAGCTGCTGGAACAGATAAAGGCGGAAAAAGATGAGAAAGCGCTTATCGTAAAGAGTAATGAAGGCATTCAAAAAATACTGATCTCCAATTTGGTTTTTGCCGAGGTCATCGGCAGAAATGTGTTGTATCACCTGCGCTCCGGCAAGGTAATCGAATGTACGGAGCCTTTTGCCGCTGTCTGCGGCCATCTTATGCAATACGGAAATTTTATAAAACCCCACCGTTCCTATATTGTGAATATGCAGTATGTTGACACCATCAAAAATCATCAGATAACTTTACAGACCCGTTCCTCTGTCCCCGTTGCCCAGGGTAAGGCCAAGGAGATTAAAGCACAGTATCTGGCTTATCAGATGGAAGGGGAATAAGCGGATGATAGAAACTGGTATGGCATTTTCCCGTTATTTTATAGCCCTGCTGTTCGGGGCGGCGGTTGCGGTCAGCTTCGCCGGAATGGCGCCTACCCGGAAAAATTATCTGGCTCTGGGCGGCTTTACCGTGATTTTATTTATTTTACAAATTATTTGCCTGCGGGTATGGGGCATGGACACAACCGTCAAAATATATCCCCTGCTTTCCCATCTGCAGGTAGTTATTTTTATCGCCTTGTATTTAAAGCGCCCGTGGCTGATTGCTTTAACCAGTATGTTTGTTTCTTTCCTGTGCTGCCAGCCCCCCGCTGGATCGGCACCGTTACCGGCGAAATTTTTTATAGTGCGGCCATGGATCATGCCGGTTATATTGCGGGGGCCTTTCTCATGTATTATTTACTGCAAAAATATGCGGTTAACTCGGTTCGGCATCTGATGGAACGCTCGGTTCAATCCTGCCTGCTGTTTGGAGCTATGCCGGCCTTTTACTATCTGTTCGACTACGGAGCCACGGTTTACACCAGTTTTATGTACAGCGGGGCACGGGCAGCCGTACAGTTCATGCCCTTCGTAACAACAGCCTTTTATTTTGTATTTGTCATCCTGTACTATACCGAAACCCAAAAACAGGCCGAGCTTCAAAGAGAACGGGATATGCTGGATACGCAGTTTCGACTGGCGCAGACAGAGTTTGCCTCCCTGCGGCAGATGCAGCAGAATGCCGCGGCCTACCGGCACGATATGCGTCACCATTTTGCTCTTTTACAAGGGCTGGCCTCTCGGGAACACCTGGAGGAGCTTAAAGAGTATCTGCGGACTGCCCAGTCCGACATGGACGTTATCACGCCCCTACGCTTTTGTGAAAATGAAACCGTCAATCTGATTTTGTCCTCTTTCGCCGCCCAAGCGAAACAAGCGGAAATCCTGCTGACCATAGAGGCGAAGCTGCCCGACGTGCTTCCCTTCAGCGACACCGAGCTTTGTTCGCTCTTATCCAATGCTTTGGAAAACGCGGTACAAGCCTCGGCCAATATACCTGACCGCAGTAAACGCATAATCCGCCTGCGGGTATATGACAAGAATAACAAGCTGTGCATTGACCTGCGCAACAGCTATCAGACCGAACCGCTATTCCACCGGGAACTGCCGGTATCAGAAAAACCGGGCCATGGTTATGGCACCAAGAGCATGGCTCATATCGTAGAAAAGTATGGCGGGGTATTCCGGTTTTCGGTTCAGGATGGATTCTTTATTTTTCAGGCTACTGTATAAAACCATGATAAAAGGTGCTGGCGTACTATATTTTATCCCCTGATCTGTCCGTCTCCATAAATTATAAACTTGGTAGTAGTAAGCTCAGTCAAGCCCATCGGGCCTCGAGCGTGGAGCTTTTGGGTGCTTATGCCCATTTCAGCCCCAAAGCCGAATTCATTGCCATCCGTAAAACGGGTGGAAGCATTGGCATAAACCGCCGCCGCATCTACCGCAGCTAAAAACTTTCTGGCCTTAGAATAATTTTCGGTTACTATAGCTTCACTATGCCCGGTCCCATGCTGATTAATATGGTCAATAGCTTCGTCTAAAGAGTCTACTACCTTAACTGCTATAATCAAGTCTAAATATTCTTCATCCCAATCTGCATTGGTAGTTTCTATAATATTGGGAACGATAGCTCTGGTTCTGGCACAACCTCTGACTTCCACGGCCTGGTTTTGCAGTTCTTTAATTATAACCGGCAAAAAGCTGGCTGCTGCTGCCTGATGAACTAATAACTTTTCCGCCGCATTGCAAACTGACGGCCTTTGCACTTTAGCATTAATAGTAATAGCCGCCGCTTTATCTAAATCAGCTTCCTTATCAACATATACATGGCAATTACCCATACCCGTCATTATAACCGGCACACTGGCATTTTCCATAACTGCTTTTTTAAGTCCTTTGCCCCCGCGGGGTATTAATACATCCAAGTAATCATGCATTTTCATCATTAATACGGCTGCTTCGCGTTCCACGCTATCTACTAATTGAATAGCCCCGTCAGGTATACCCCGAGATATAGCCGCCTTAGCTATAACTTCAGCTATAATGCGGTTAGAATTATGGGCTTCTTCTCCCCCTCTTAAAATAACCGCATTGCCGGATTTCAAGCAAAGTCCAGCCGCATCAGCAGTTACATTAGGTCTTGATTCATATATTATGCCTATTACCCCAATAGGAGTTCTGACCCGGCCTACTTCTATACCGGAAGGTCTTTTGGTCATCCCTAATACTTCTCCCACCGGATCAGGCAAAGCCGCAATTTCTCTTAAACCATCAGCCATACCTTTTACCCGTTCGGCATTTAAGGTTAACCTTTCTAATAAGGCGGTAGTCAGACCGATTTTTTCGCCATTTTCCAGATCCAGCTTATTAGCCTTAACAATATTAGCAGATTCCGTTTCTAAACTGTCAGCCATAGCCAGAAGTGCTTGATTTTTTATATCAGTAGAAATCGTATTTAAAATCCTGGCGGTTTTTTTAGCTTTTCTGCCCAGTTCCAGCATATAGTCTTGCAAACTGTTTTCCACGATTTACCCTCCTTTGCAATTTATCAGCCTAATTCCACCCATAAATTATTACGGTGAATAACTTCGTCATAATCCTTTTCTCCCAGCAAACTTTCTATTTCTATAGTTTGCCGGCCGGCTATTTGTTTTATTTCCGCAGAATTATAGTTGACTAAGCCCCGGGCGATTTCAGCCCCGGCTTGGTTAACTACTTCTACTACCGTTCCCCGTTCAAACTCGCCTATAACTTCGATTACCCCCGAGGGCAATAAGCTTTTACCTTTATTAAGCAAAGCTTGGGCAGCCCCTTCATCTATTTTAAGCTGCCCGTGGCTTATGCTGCCGAAAGCTATCCATTTTTTTCGGGCATTAAGCTTAGACTCCCGGGGAATGAATAAGGTCCCTATATTTTCACCTGCTATTATTTGACGAATGACATTATCTATTTCACTGTTAGCTATGAGCATGGGAACACCCGCCATCATACATACCCGGGCCGCTTTTAGTTTGGTATACATACCTCCACTGGAAAAGCTGCTGCCTTTATTTTTAGAATTTTCCTCCATCATAGCTGTAATTTCAGTGACTTCTTCTACTAAAACCGCACCTTCATTAGTCCGCGGGTCACAATTATATAAGCCATCTACATCAGATAAAATCAGCAAAAGATCAGCTTCTACTATGGCAGCTACTAAAGCGGATAAAGTATCATTATCCCCGAACTTAATTTCTTCCACTGCTACCGTATCATTTTCATTGATAATAGGAATTACCCCTAAATCAAGCATAGCTAATAAAGCATTAGTGGCATTAAGATATCGTAACCGGTCATCCAAGTCATCCCGGGTTAGCAAGACTTGGGCTACCGTTTTTCCGTATTCGGCAAAAATTTTTTCATAGAGGTGCAGCAAAGCCCCTTGACCAATAGCAGCTAAGGCTTGTTTTTGGGGTATAGTATCGGGAACCTTTTTAAAGCCCATCCGATTAGCCCCTACCCTTATAGCCCCGGAAGTTACTAATATAACTTCCTTGTTCTGGTTATGTAAATCAGATAATTCCCGCACTAAATGCTCTATACGATGTAAATTTAGTTGTCCGTTGGGGTGAGTTAAAGTGCTGGTCCCTACTTTAACTACGATACGCTGACTTGTTTTAAAGTCACTTCTTTTTACCATTACCTTACCACCTAAACTTTACTAATCTATTTAAGAATAATCAAACTCCAAATCACTAATCCTTACGGTATCCCCTTCTTTTATCCCCATTTCTTTTAGGGTCGTTTCTACTCCCATTTTTTCAATAATCATTTGGAATCTTCTTAAACCTTCATCAGTATCAAAATTCGTCATAGCCACTAGTTTGTCTATTCTCTTACCGGTAACTTCATAAACTCCATCTACTATATTTATTTCATAAGGTATTTCTTCTTCAAACTTTCTAATTACGGTTTCTTCCCCGGCTATTTGCTCTTCGGTAGGTATAGATTGCAATACTTCATAAACTTTTTCTATTAACTCCTCCACCCCGGCTCCGGTAACGGCAGAAATTTCATAAACCTTATCTCCCCATAAATCTTGCAGCTTCTTTAAGTTATCCTGGGCAGCAGGAATATCAATTTTATTAGCCGCAATTAAAAAAGGCCGGCGGCTGAGGTTTTCATTATATAGTTCTAATTCTAAGCGTAGAGTATTATAATCTTCAACTACATCTCGTCCTTCCGTCTGGGCCGTATCTAAAACAAACACTAACACTTTAGTTCTTTCCACATGTCTTAGAAAATCATGGCCCAACCCGGCTCCCTGATGAGCATTTTCAATTAAACCGGGAATGTCGGCTACTACAAAAGTTTCCTTGCTCTTAGTTTTAACTACTCCCAAATTCGGGACTAAGGTGGTGAAAGGGTAGTCAGCTATTTTAGGGCGCGATGCGGAAATACGCGATATAAGAGTTGATTTACCCGCATTAGGAAAACCGACTAAGCCTACATCAGCTAATAATTTCAATTCTAATCTGACCCACTTTTCTTCCCCCGGTTCACCATTTTCAGATATAGTAGGAGCTTTATTTCTCGAGGAAGTAAAGCGTGCGTTACCTCGTCCGCCCCGGCCGCCTTTAACTATGATAACATTTTGCCCGGGGCTGACCAGATCGGCTATAACTTGACCGGTATCATCATCCTTAATTACGGTTCCTGCCGGAACTTTAACTATTAAATCTTCTCCGGAAGCTCCATGCATATTTTTACCTTGCCCGTGAGCTCCCCGTTTAGCTTTGAAATGCTTTTGGTATCTAAAATCCATTAAGGTTCTTAAGTTTTCATCTGCTTCAAAAACTATGTCTCCCCCCCGGCCCCCGTCTCCTCCCGAAGGGCCGCCCATAGGCACATACTTTTCCCGGCGAAAAGCCACAATACCGTTTCCGCCGTCACCGGCTTTAAGATTAATTTTAGCATGATCTATAAACAAAAGTTTCACTCCTTAAGATAAAAGGTCAAGGTATCCTCTGCCAGCCTGGGACAATAGATTAAGATTTCAGTTTGCAGAGGTGACTCATAGACAGATACTTCTATAATAGTTTCATCTTCTAGGTTATGTTCATTTAATAAAGACTTAATAATATTAAAAGGTTGGTTATTTGCCCTTAGTTTTTGCCCCGAACTAATATCTAATTCTTTATATTTTACTATTACTCCCAAGTCTTTAACTAATAGCATTTGTTCATATAAAAACAAACTGGCTTCGGCACTATCAAGTTCAAATAATAATCTTTCCTGCTCCAAATCTTTAGTCAAGTGGGCTATGTATTCCTTAACTGCCTCAGGACGGCCTAGATCCGTATAGCCGCTGATAATCTGAAGATGATTGCCAAAATCATGACGCATTCTTCTTAACAAATTTACCGTGCTTATAGCATCCATTATACCTTTCCCCTTTTAGTTTTTTTATAGCTATCATCATTAGAAAGATTATACTGATATTATAGTACAAAAAACCCCTGAAAGATTCAGGGGCCTGAAGAGTTCTGCTATTAGTAGTTAATAATTACATAGTCATAGTTTCTTCGATAGGATAAACACTAACCTGCTTTTTAGTTTTGCCTTTTCTTTCAAATTTAACCTTGCCATCTACTACGGCAAAAAGAGTATCATCTCTGCCTATCATAACATTGTTGCCAGGATGAATCTTGGTCCCTCTTTGTCTTACTAGTATATTACCAGCTCTAACTACTTGGCCGTCATATCTTTTAACTCCAAGACGTTTAGATTCACTGTCTCTTCCGTTTTTAGAACTTCCTACCCCTTTTTTATGAGCAAAAAGTTGTAAATCAAACTTAAACATTTTAGCACCTCCGCATCTCAATATTTATAAATTCACGATAATTTTCCTGCATTGATTCTAAGCCGGCTGCCATAGTTGACAGTATAATTTGAGCTTTTTCATTATCTTCCCGACTAAGGTTTTCGGCTAGCCTCAGTTCTAAATCACCTTTTACTATTTTATAATCAGGTTTTTTTTCCAAGTGGTTAATTAAGCCTATTAAAGCCGTTTGGGTAACTGCCGATACTCCTGCACAACAGATATCTTGACCATGAGGAGCATAACCAGCATGCCCTTTAACCATAAAACCTGTGATATTACTATCAAGGTAACATATCGTTACTCTAAGCATTAGGCTTCAATTTTAGTAATTTTAACTTTAGTATAAGGTTGACGGTGTCCTTGTTTCTTGCGGTAGTTTTTTCTTTTCTTATACTTGAAAACTATAATTTTCTTAGCTTTGCCTTGTTCGATAACTTCGGCGGTAACCTTAGCATTTTGCACTGTAGGGCTGCCCACCTTTAAATTACCATTGCCATCATTCACCAGCAAAACTTCTTCAAAAGTAATGGTAGTGCCAGGTTCAACACTAAGCTTTTCTACCTTTAAAAGGTCTCCTTCACTAACTTTGAATTGTTTGCCACCGGTTTTAATTACTGCGTACACTTACTTACACCTCCATATTTTTCAGACTCGCCAGTCCCAAGGTAGGTTAATAACAACCATTTAAAAACCCGGACTGTGCGGTTGCAAAAACATGCAACCCAAAGAACAAATTAACATAAATAGCGGCTAAAGTCAAGCGCAGGCGCCTTTGTCAATTAGCCGTAGTTATTTGATACTCATTAATTCCTAAGTCAGGGTTAGCTATTAATTTTACCCTTTTACCGGTTCGTTTTTCTATATAAGCCATATTTACCGGGTCATTTTCTATAAATTGCAACAAGACCGGATTAGCCTCACATATTATTTCTGCACTTTCAATATAACCCATATTAGCTAGTTTTCTTTTGACTTCACAAGCTAAAGCAAAGTGATTAATATTTCGCCCTCTGCCATTACAAGCCGTACATTCATCCGTAAAAAATTCAGAAACTCCGTAACGGGATTTTTTTCTGGTCATTTCTAAAAAGCCTAACCCGGTTATACCCATTACTCTGGTGTGGGCTTTGTCTTTCGCCAATTCCTGTTTAAAAGCAGCTAATACAGAAGCTTCATTTTCTTTATTTCTCATATCAATAAAATCTATAAGTATAATTCCGCCTATGCTCCTTAAGCGCAACTGCCGGGGAATTTCCACCGCCGCTTCCAAATTCAACTTGAAAATCGTATCTTCAAAATTATGTTTACCCGTATATTTGCCGCTATTAACATCAATAACCGTCATGGCTTCAGTTTCATCAAAAATTAAATAGCCGCCGTTTTTAAGCCAAACTTTACGCCGCAATAATTTGCGGATATCTTTTTCCAGGCCATATTTTTCAAACAAATCGCCTTCTTCATACTTTATATTAAAGCTATTATTTTTCTTAGCTTTTAAATAATTCGCAATGCGGTCTTTAAGCTTAAGATTGTTTACCGTAACTTTTAGAGTTTCCCCATCTAAATAATCACGTAAAGTTCTTTCTAAAACATCAATATCTTCATATATTAACGCGGTCGCTTTAGCCTTTTCGAAACGGTCTTTAATGTCCTGCCATACCTTTAATAATTGCTTAAGCTCCGTCACAATTTCATCATCTTCCGCCTCTAAACAGGCCGTTCTAAGAATTACTCCCGCTTCCTCCGGTTTAGTGGCCTCAATTAGCTTACGTAAATGGTCGCGCCTATCATCAAGGGTAATCTTCCGGGAAATAGAAACCTCTTTTTGCCTGGGCAGTAATACTAAAAAATGGCCGGGTAAAGTAATATCGCCGGTAACTCGGGCTCCCTTTTCCGAAAAAGCTTCTTTTTTAACTTGCACCATTATTTCTTGGCCGCTTTTTAGTAAATCTAAAACATTAATACCCTTTTTACTATTAGGAATAATTACATCACCGGCATATAAGAAAGCATTCTTGCTCAGGCCAATATCTACAAATACGCAGGAAAGACCGGGCAGGATATCTTTTATCCGGCCTTTATATATATTGCCTACATTTTCATCTTCATCTGCCCAAAAGACTTCCGCTAAGCGGCCGTCTTCCACTACGGCTACCCGCGATTCCCACGGGTACACTTCCGCAATTAATTCTCTGCTCAATTAACTCACCTTTTCTAAAGGAGTATAAAAATTATCATTTATTTTTACATAATTACCTAAACGATACATATCTATAATATCTTTATAATCAACGCCATGACTAGTTAATAAATCTACTAATTCATCATAGCGTATATTTACCGGTTCTCCTGCGGCTGCCCATATCTCTATAATATCAAAATCAAGGCCGGCTTTCACGGTAATATTAAAAATTCCCGGCCTTAAATCTTTATCTACATCCTTTTTTTTGCCCCGGCTTTTAACTATCAGGCTGTCACTGTTAATCAGCTTTTCCTTTAAATTATCTAAAGCATACCCTTTTTTTATTAAAAAGGCATAACTAGCCGAGTTAATTACTTTCATAATAGCCGGGGCCTGGTCACTTATAACTGCACAGTTATTGATTATCATATCCTCCGGAAAAACCCGGTTCATTATATCCCTAAAAGCTTCCGGCTCTAAGTCTTCTTTTAGCTCAATATCAAAATACTCACATGCTCCCCATACCCCTACTGGCAAAACAGTTCCCATAGAAAGCTTTATTTGAGGATTAAACCCTTCACTTAAAGCATAAGGTACCCCCGAACGGCGCAGACTTCTTTCCATCATCCTCTTCATATCTAAATTAGAAAGAAAACGTAGCTTAGACCCGGCGTAATATTCTGCTCTTAGACGCATAATGATTATCCTCCCTAATATCTAAGTCAATCTCAAACTGCGGACATATCCCACATCCGGTACAATCATTATTACGGCAATCAGGAGTAGTTAAAGCCGCCGTGGCTTTTTGGTCTTCATGTTTTAGAAAAGCTTTGCTTATCCCGGTATCTATAAAATCCCAGGGCAATATTTCATCATACCCTCTAGTTCTGGTAGTATAAAAATCACTGTCTATCGCGCATTCTTTTAGGGCTTCCTCCCATAAATCATAGCGAAAATACTCTGACCATCCGTCAAATTTACAGCCTTTAGCCCAAGCCTGATAAATGAAGGTGGATAACTTACGGTCACCCCGGGCCAATAATCCTTCCATAAAACTAGTTTTACTATCATGGAAGCTTAGTTTAACATTCTTAGCCTTTTTACGGTTTAGAAAATTTCTCTTTTCTTCAAATTCGGCAATGGAGGCTTGGGGCCGCCACTGAAAAGGCGTATGAGCTTTCGGCACAAAACAAGCCAGGCTAGCCCTTATTTCCACACTCCTATGGGAATGCTCTCTGCCTATATAGCGTACTTTCCCTAGCAAATCCAAAATTCCTGCTAAATCTTCTTCAGTTTCCCCCGGCAAACCAAACATAAAGTAGAGCTTAAGAGAATTCCAGCCGGACTTAAACGCGGCTTTAACTGCGTTAACTAATTGTTCTTCACTTACATTCTTATTAATAATATCCCTTAATCTCTGGGAACCTGCTTCAGGAGCTAAGGTTAAAGTAGTTTTACGCACCTTCTGTACTTCATTAGCCAAATCAATAGAAAAAGCATCCACCCGTAAAGAAGGCAATGAGACTCCTACCCCTTTATCCCTATACTCAGCAACTAATTCCTTTACTAAGCGGTCCACTCCCGAATAATCCAGGGTACTGAGCGAAGTAAGGGATATTTCCTCATAGCCGGTATTTTCCAGTTGCTTTTTAACTTGTTTTTTCAGAGTTTCTATACTTTTTTCCCGGGCCGGACGATATACAGTTCCAGCATGACAAAAACGGCAGCCCCGCTGACAGCCCCGCATCACTTCCAGCACCGCCCGGTCATGAATTACTTCTAAAAAAGGTACTATAGGCTTTTCCGGGAAATAAGCCTCATCTAAATTACGCACTATTCGTTTACGGATTTTAGCCGGAACCTCATCTTCTAAAGGCAGCCGGGATTTGATCGTACCGTCAGCATGGTAATCAACCTGATAAAACCTGGGGACATAAACTCCTTCGATTCCCGCCAGTTTTTTCAGTAAATCGACTCTGTTTAAATCCTTATATTTATAAATAGTATCTAAAAATTCCACTAATACCTCTTCCCCATCACCAATAATAAATACATCAAAAAAGTCGGCAAAGGGTTCGGGATTATAGGCTACCGGCCCCCCGGCCATAACTATAGGATGTTCTGCACTTCTTTGGCTGGCCCATAGGGGAATCCCGGACATATCCAACATATTTAAAATATTAGTTATAGACATTTCGTATTGCAGGGAAAAACCTAAGACATCAAAATCACTTAAGGGACGATAAGATTCCAAAGCATATAAAGGAATATTCTCTTTACGCATTAGTTCTTCCATATCCGGCCAAGGCGTGTAAGTTCTTTCTAATAAATGAGGGGTCGTTTCATTAACTAAACCGTATAAAATCTTACTGCCTACATGAGACATACCTACCTCATAAACATCGGGAAAACCCAAAACCATTTTAACCCGGCTCTTATCCCAATCTTTTTTAATAATATTCAGCTCATTACCGGTATACCGGCTCGGTTTAGATACTTTAGGTAATATATCTTTAAATAACCTGTCCTTCATATATAGCTCCTTTGCCAAAAGGTATCTTGCGTTAGTTGAATGTATAAACATTCCGTCACCAAGACTCCACATGGGGATACACCAACTACTTGTCTCAAGGAAAAAGAGGTACGGGACAAAATCACGTCCTGTTCAGTGCCCCTCTCGCCCCGTCCGTGGGGCTCGCCCCCTTTTTCCTTGAGCCTTCGTAGGGTGTATCCTCCATGCTACGTCAACGGTTCCTCCATGTTTATACATTCAACATATATCTGTTTCACCAATAGTATATATATTACCATATAATAAAAGCTTTAAACTAGCTAAGAGTCGGCTAAGGTAGTTTTAGGCCCTTTTTGCAGTAAGGCTTCTATTAATTCGGCTTCAGATTTGATACTGATAACATTGTCATTATCATCCACCACAAAAATCAGCATGTATGACATAGGACGGGAAGTATGTAATATTTCCTTTATCAAGGTATCTTGTTTACTCACAATTTGTTCTCCCGCCATAAAACCTTTCCCGGCTAATTCCCCTTTTTTATTTACCAGGTAGCGCATAAAAGCAAACATAAGCAAATTCTTTTCCCGATAAGCTGCCCAGTATAATAAAACTCCGATTAATATAAAATTCACTCCATAGCTGGCAGTATAAATTAAATAACCGCCATATCCGGCTATGGCAACAGCTAAAACTTTACCTAGGTTAGCACTAATAGAGGTGGCTTGACGAAAACCTTTGACAGGTGATAATAGTGAACGTAAAATTCGGCCCCCATCTAAAGGCAGAGCCGGCAATAAATTAAACAGGCCTAATAACAGATTAATTTTTAAGATATAGGAGCCATAATCATATTTTCCTACTAAGTCCAGAAAATAAAAAGAGGCTGCCATAGATAAGCTAATCAATGGTCCCGCCAGAGCCACATATATTTCCTTGCCCGGGTCCAGCCCGGTAAAATCTTCGAGCTTAGCTTGGCCTCCAAATGGCAAAAGTTCAATTTCCGCCACCTTAATACCTAATACTACTCCCATAATAGTATGGGCAATTTCATGTATTAATACCGAGGCTACTATTATCAGGATTTCTAACCCCATGCCTAGAACTGTATATATTACACATAAACCTAAGAAAAATATATTAAAGCGGAATTTAACCCCCGCAATTTTGCCTATTTGCATAACTTAATCAGACCAACTTGGCTCAAGCCAAGTCTTTAAACCCGGATGAAAGGCTGGTTTCCTTTATACTATCATCATTATTGAAGTTTTTTAGAGGATTAAATATACTAAGAGGGTTTACCGGTCCGTCCTCGCCGCGCAATTCAAAATATAAAGCCGGGCTGCATTTTCCTAATACTTCCCCTTGGTTTACCTTAGCCTTCTCATCTACTAAAACTTCCTTTAATCCGGCATAATATGAATACAAGCCATTGGCATGCTCAACTAAAATAGTTCGCCCCCCGTCCTCACTGCCTAGTTCACTAACAGTTCCTTCCATGACAGCTTTGACTAAAGAATTATTGGGTACTGCTAATTGGACTCCCGGTAAGAATTCTTGCTTTTTAGTATCTTGATTCCAATACCAACCATAGCCTTTATCTATTTCATAAGTTTCACAAGGTGGCGAAAAGGTTTCGGTCATAACTGGCACTATTGGGGCCATAGGTTCTATCCCTAAATTCTCCCATAGCAGGGCCGCTTTTTTTTCTACATTATAATCTTTAAGCATAAAACTAAGTATCGGGGTTATCACTTCCCGGGTATTATTATTCATTTGCATGCCTAAGCTGACTAAAGTGGTAATTACAATTACAATTAACAATCTAACTCTAAAAGTTCCCCACATTTTCTCACCCCACTTAAGGTATTAGATTCTTGTTTAATATATAAGCCTGACATTTCAGTTTATTCCTAACCTTGATAAAAAATGGTTAAAAAATAACTTTTGTTTTAAATATTACATTAGTGTAATATATTATTAACGAAATTAAATTACTTAGGGGGTCTATTATGAAAACTAGAATTACGGATTTATTTGGTATTGAATATCCTATTATTTGCGGCGGAATGCTATGGTTAGCTACTCCCGAATTATGTGCAGCTATATCTAATGCAGGAGGGTTAGGTAATATTACCGCCTGTAACTACGATACTGGCGAAGAATTGCGGGAAGCTATCCAAAAAGCGCGCGAACTCACCAGTAAGCCTATCGGAATTAACATTACTTTACTTCCTTCCATGCGATTTACCGAAGCAATATTTGATGACTTTTTTAAAGTTTGTGCCGAAGAAAAAGTAGAAGGTATAGAAGTATCAGGCAAGCCGGCGGTTAAATATTTAGACATGTTACATAAAGCCGGAGTTAAAGTAATGCATAAAGTGGGAGCTGTTCGTCATGCTCTAAATATTGAGCGGTATGGTTATGATGCGGTAATTGCAGCCGGAATTGAAGAAGGCGGCCACCCCTTAAGTGATGATGTCACTACTATGGTTTTATTGCCCCGTATTGCCGAAAGTGTGAAAATACCCGTCATTTCAACCGGCGGTATAGCTGACGGAAGAACTATGGCGGCTGCATTTATGTTAGGTGCAGAAGGGGTATTAATGGCAACCAGATTCATAGCCACTAAAGAATGCCAAGTCCACGAAAAGGTATATGCCGAACTTATTAACCGCCAAGAACATGAAACTACTTTAATCTGTAAATCAGTAGGATTACAAGGCCGGGCCTTAAAAAATAAATTAGCCGAGCAAGTCTTGGAAATAGAAGAAAAAGGCGGCGATCTGGGTCAAATTATTCCCTTATTATCAGGCCAGCGGGCCAAAGAAGCTTGGAAAACCGGGGAAACGGACGAAGCCGCTTTAATGGTGGGACAGTCAATAGGTTTAGTAAAAGAAGTAACTACTTGTGAAGAGCTAATTAAGTCTATGGTAAATGACGCTAAAGCCATAATGGAAAGAAACTTAACCCGGTTTTAATTACCATTAGAACCGGAAAAGTTCGGTTGTACTCCGTTCTAAGTCATAAGGGCGGCCTGGGGCCGCCCTTATGTCATATATTAATCATCTTCTCTTATCAAATACGATTAATCCACTCGTAAATATTTCTATCTGCAACCCCTTCACCACTGCCATAAAGGGATAAAGTAGGAAGAATATTAGCATTAGGACAGAGCTTTCTAACATCTCTTGCTATATTTCCACTACCGCCTCCGCCATGAGTGCAGAAAATCGCAACCGATTTGCCCGCTAGGTTATTTTCACTCCAAAAAGTGGCCAGAGGAGGAGCAAAGGTACTCCACCAATTAGGCGTACCAATGAGTATAGTATCATAATCTGATATCCCCGGCGGTTTAATAGGGGGCAGAATCCATCTAACCTAGTAGGCAGAGCCTACTATTACCAGACATATCCAAACTTTTTTTAGCAATCTTTCCTCTGTCATCTTTTGTAATTCGGTACATCACATTCTCTAAAGGTTGACAAAAAAACAACCCGGTGCTATTCTGATGAATAAGTAGTCTGTGTGAAACAGATTAGATGCTTAGAAAAGTGCTTTCATCGGGGACAACATCCCCGCAGATTTTGTATACTACATAGGAACATGAAGTTTCTTGGCTAGTCAGAAGGCTCGCTGTACAACACTGTACAAGAGGGAACCTTCTTTTTTTGTGCTTTCTGGCAATTGAGGCAGGCTCCCCTGGAAAACAACTGTTAAAGGGGAGAAATGAAATGAAATGTAGAGTAAAAAAGGGATTGGCACTATTACTGGTTGTCGGACTTTGTCTGACTATGTTGGTCGGATGCGGGAGGCAGAACATTTCGGATACCGTAGGAAATAGCAGTTCCATTATAGCCTATGTGGGCACCCAAATTTTCGAAGACAGTCTCGACCCGGTGAAAGGGGCCATGAGTTACGGTTATTCCTTCACCAATGCCGCACTCCTCAAGGTGAACCCTTCCTCGGAATATGTGGGCGACATGGCCACAGATTGGAAAATCAGTAACGATGCCCTGGTCTATACTTTTACCCTGCGGGAAGGTGTGAAATTCAGCGATGGGTCCGACATGACCGCCGAGGATGTCATTTTCACTTATGAAACGGTCAAGACCAAACAGGCCGAGAACGAAAAGGTCGATCTCACCCGCCTGGCCTCTGTTTCTGCTGAAGGTGACTATACGGTAGTGTTCACCCTCACAGAACCTTATTCTCCCTTCCTTGATACTACCGCCATGTTGGGTATTGTGCCCAGTGACGCTTACGACAGTACGGCATTCGATCAAATGCCGGTCGGCAGCGGTCCCTGGAAAGTGCTCCAGTACGATGCGAACCAGCAAATTATTTTAGCCCCCAACGAATACTACTATGAAAACGTCCCGTCCATCGACAGAATTACATTGGTACATATGGACAGCAGCGCGGCACTCTCGGCGGCTCGCTCCGGTCAGCTGGATGTGGTAATGGTAAGCCCCAACTACGCTGCCGAAACGGTGAAGGATATGTCCATAGTACCACTGGAAACCATGGACATCCGCATGGTCAGCCTGCCGGTTCAGCCAGAGCAGAGCCAAGACGGCGTGACGGTAGGCAACAATGTTACTTCTGATATTGCTGTCCGTCAAGCACTCTCCATCGGTATCGACCGGAAAACTATAATTCAAAACGCATTTAACGGCATCGGCAAACCCGCAGTTGGTTTCACCAGCAATCTGATCTGGGCCCATGGCGATACTTATGCAGACAACCGCAAGGAGGAAGCCGTCTCTCTGTTGGAAAAGGCCGGTTGGCTGGACTCAGACGGTGACGGTATACGTGAAAAAGACGGTATTGTCTGTGGGTTTAAGGTGTACGCCGCCGAAGACCGGTATGTACTGGCAGCTGCCCTGGCCGAAGACGCAGCCCAGCTTGGTATTAAAATCACTCCTCATTCTTCCAGCTGGGATGAAATTTCGTCCAATATGAACACCTCCGGTGTAGTGTGGGGCTGGGGACAGTATAGCCCCACAGTGCTTTCTTCCCTTTTCCACTCCCAACACGCATATTCCGGGGGGTTTAATAATGTAGTAGCTTATCAGAACCCGGAAGTAGACGCCCTGATCGAGCGGGCACTGGGCGAGACCACCCCGGAAGCTGCGAGAGCATACTGGAAAGAGGCGCAGAAGCTTGCCAATGCTGACTTCCCTTACCTTTATATTGTCAACATCGAGCACTGCTACTTTATCAGCGACCGCCTCGACATTTCCCTGGACACCCAGATCCCGCACCCCCACGGGCACGGCTCTCCTATCATATGTAACATGAAGGACTGGACGCTGAAATAAAGCCGCATTTATAGCACTGGATGGCGGAAAAGCTGTTTTCCGCCCATCTAGTAAATCAAGAGGAGGGTATCATAGGCATGTTTAGAACCAAACAGATTGCGGGAATTACAGGGAGGATGCTCCTGCTCTTGATTCTCGTCAGCATCCTGTCCTTTGTTCTCATTGTCAAAGCACCCATTGACCCGCTTACCGCATATGTGGGTGCCGAATCGACGCTTTCACAGGAAGCCAAGAATGAGATCGCAGAACATTGGAGTCTTAATGACCCCTTACCCCAGCGCTATCTGAGTTGGGCTAAAAACACGCTGCAGGGCGATTTTGGAACCTCCATTACCTATAAGAAGCCGGTGCTGGACATCATACAAGAGCGATTTTCGTATTCCTTTGTCCTGATGCTGCTGGCATGGAGTTTTTCCGGCATATTGGGTTACAGTGCAGGTATTTTTGCGGGGCTGCGCAATGGCGGCATTTTTGACCGGACAATCAAAAGTTTCTGCCTGGTGTTGCAATCAGCACCCCCCTACTGGATAGGGCTGCTCATCCTCAGTTTCTTTGCAGTGCAGCTGGGATTGTTCCCCTTCGGCATGGCTATCCCTCCGGGCAAGCTGGCGGCGGATGTGACGCTGGCCGACCATATCCACCATTTGATTTTGCCGGTTTTGACCCTTACCATTGTGAGCATTGCTAAAATTACCCTGTACACCCGGCAAAAGGTCATGGAGATTATGGACAGTGATTACATACTCTTTGCTAAAGCCCGGGGAGAATCCGACCTCCAACTGATACTGCGGCATATCCTGCGCAATACCCTGCTACCGGCAGTTACCCTGCAGTTTGCATCCTTCAGCGAACTGTTCGGCGGAATGGTGCTGGCGGAGACGGTATTTTCCTACCCCGGCATCGGCACAGCCACTACGGCTGCCGCCCTGAACGGCGATGTGCCCCTGCTGCTAGGCATCACTTTGATTAGTGCTTTATTTGTATTTTCAGGCAACCTTACCGCCAACATTCTCTACGGCGTGGTTGACCCACGGCTGAGAGAGGAGGCAGATTATGTTTAAGCGTGCAATATACAGCCTTCCGATACCGAGGATGAATACGCGAAAAAAGCTCATCATTTTCACCTCCGCTGCGTCGGTTTATCTGGTCGGTGTATTTATCTGGGGTTCGCTGATGCCGGAAAGTGCCTATGCCATACATTATGCCGACAAATTTTTGCCGCCTAGCCTGGCCCACCCCTTTGGAACCGACTTTATGGGGCGGGACATGTTCTTCCGCTCTATTAAGGGGCTTTCCCTTAGCCTGGTCATAGGCCTGGCAGCTTCGCTCATCAGCTCGGTGATAGGTCTTTTATTCGGCATCTCATCAGCAGTCATCGGCAAGAAATATGACAAATTCATTCTCTTATGTGTGGACTGTTGTATGGGACTGCCTCATCTGGTCTTGCTTATCCTGATTTCGGTGCTGCTGGGCCGGGGTGAAATGGGCGTCTTGCTGGCTGTTGCTTTCACTCACTGGGCGGAGCTGACCCGTTTGGTGCGGGCTGAAGCATTGCAGATTCGCTCTTCCCAATATGTACAGGCGGCCTATAAGATGGGGAGAAGTAAATTACAGGTGGCCACACAGCATCTGTTGCCCCATGTGGTGCCAGTCTATCTGGTGGGGCTGGTGCTTTTGTTCCCTCATGCCATCATGCATGAGAGTTCCATAACTTTTCTCGGTTTTGGTCTGCCCGCCGAAACCCCGGCTATCGGTGTGATTCTGGCAGAGTCCATGAAACACCTCGCCACCGGGCAATGGTGGCTGGCCTTTTTCCCGGGGCTTTTACTCATTGTCACCGTTTATCTTTTCTACATTATCGGGGATAACTTAAACAAGCTTATGAATCCGACCAGTGCACAGAAATAGGAGGAATTTCAATGCAACAAAAAACCATACCTGTGCTTGAGGTACGAAATCTGAAAATTTCCTTCAACATGTACAACAAGGGACTAACGCAAACCGAATTAGTCACCATTCAATCCCTGAATCTGGATGTGTATGAAGGAGAAATTTTGGCCGTAGTGGGATCAAGTGGCTCAGGCAAAAGCCTTTTGGCGCGCGCCATTATGGGCATTTTGCCAGCCAATGCCAGTGTAGATGGCAGCATCCTGTATCACGGCCAAAAGCTGACTCCGGCACTGCAAAAAGAACTGCGAGGCACCGAGATTGCACTCATCCCTCAGTCGGTTGACTATCTCGACCCGCTGATGCGGGTAGGCAAGCAGGTGATCGGCACCAAAAGCAGTGCCAAAGCTCAAAAAGCCGCCTTCCAGCGGTACGGGCTGGAACCTGGTACCGCCAGCATGTATCCCCATCAGCTTTCCGGGGGCATGGCGCGGCGGGTGCTGATCTCTACAGCGGTCACCATCACTCCGAAGCTAATTGTGGCCGACGAGCCTACCCCTGGACTGACTGTAGAGCTGGCCATGGAGACTTTAAATCACTTTAAAGAATTGGCCAAGAGTGGAACGGCGATCTTACTCATCACCCATGACATTGATCTGGCCCTAAATGTAGCAGACCGTATTGCGGTTTTCTATGCCGGAACCACGGTGGAAATTGCGGATGCACTGGATTTCAAAAAAGGCAAGGATGCGTTGCGCCACCCCTACAGCAAGGCATTTATCGATGCACTGCCCCAAAACGCTTTTCAGCCGATTCCCGGTTCTCAGCCCTATGCGGGCCATCTGCCGCCGGGCTGCCTGTTCGCTGACCGTTGCGCCATGCGGACGAAAGCCTGTGGCGAAACAATAGCTATGCGCCAGGTGCGCGGTGGAGAGGTGGCTTGTGTACATGCGACTTGAGGCAAATAACATTTCATTTAGTTATGCTAAAAAAGGTGACTGGGTACTGAAAAACCTCAGCATCCAAGTGGAGCCCGGCGACAGCATTGCGCTGGTGGGGCCCTCCGGCTGCGGCAAAAGCACCTTGGCCAAAATCTTGTCCGGGTATCTGGAGCCGGACAGAGGCGCAGTGCTTTTGGACGGCAAGCCCCTGCCTAAAAGAGGCTTCTGCCCAGTGCAGATGATTCATCAACATCCGGAGCTTTCCGTCAATCCGCGCCACAAGATGGCCAGAGTTCTCCAGGAGGCCTGGACTCCTGACGGGACGTTGCTAAAAGAGATGGGTATCGAGAGTGAATGGCTGTCTCGCTGGCCTGGCGAATTGTCCGGCGGAGAACTGCAAAGGTTTTGCATCGCCCGCGTTCTCGGGCCTAATACGAAATTTCTTATTTGTGATGAGATCAGCACTATGCTGGATGTAATCACCCAGGCCCAGATATGGCAGATTGTGCTGGACGTGGCGGCTAAAAACCATCTAGGTTTAGTGGTGGTGACCCACAACAAGGCGCTGGCTCAGCGGGTATGCCGCAGAATCGTAAACTTGCCGGCCGTCTCCTTCTGTGACGCATAGTGATGATATAAGCAAGATATTTAATATGAGTTTAATACGAACAATTAATCCGTACCGGAAGCGCGGTAATAATAATTGGAATCCATACCCCCAGGCAATTATTGCTTTTCCCGGCGGGATGGATTCCAATTATCAGCTGTTATGCCTCCTCAGCTTGCGGTATGGATGGATTTAAGTTTTTCGAATGATTTTAGAAAAATCTTTCAATATTTATTAAGAGGATAAACAAAAATGCAATATGTGAATTTAGGAAGAACCCGGCTGAGAGTTAGGCATCTCTGTCTTGGAACCATGAATTTTGGCTGTGACATAATGGACCATGTCTAAATAACGGTCTGGATATACCTTTACTTGGTTTTATTCATTTAAAAGTATTGAGGGGGTGGTGGTATTGACACAAAATTGTATCAATACCACCCTCCCCTTTTGTTTGTTATTTCTGATTTATATAGGTACGAATCGCGTCAAATGTTTCCGCGCTAATGACATGCTCCATACGGCAGGCATCCTCGGCTGCAACAGCAGGGTCGACCCCTAGAGAGATAAGCCACTCCAGCAAAACGGTATGCCGTTCATATACACGTTCAGCTATTTCTTTCCCCTCATCTGTCAACATAATATGTCCTTCCTCTGTCACCTTAATATAGCCGTTTTCCCGCAGCTTTTTCATGGCCACACTGACACTCGGTTTGGAGTATTCCAATTCAAGGGCAATATCAATCGAATGAACATCACCTTTACGTTTACCCAAAATTAAAATGGTTTCCAAATAATTTTCGGCAGATTCCTGTATTTTCAAGAAGAGTACCTCCCTCACTGCCAAGATATTCCTTTTTATTTTACCATGCCCTGCCTACACCTTCAAGTAAAGGCAAATCGCTTTATTTCCAAAAAGCTAAAAATCGATTCTTAAAAAAGGATATTGACAGGGACTTGCTGCCATGGTAGCATTCAGTTAGTTAAAGCTAACCACCAGACTAAGAAGTCTGTTTTTTTAAAATTATTAGTTAGTTTAAGCTAACCAAAAAGAAACTGGTCCATTTTACGAGCAAAGGAGTTTGTGATATTGAGTGTAGTTATTATTGGAGGAAATGATAGAATGCAACGTTTATATGTAGAAACCTGTGCCAAGCATGGCTGTAAAGCCAAGGTTTTTACTCAAATGAAGGGTGCCTTGAAAGGAAAAATAGGTTCCCCGGATTTGATTATTCTTTTTACCAACACGGTTTCCCACAAGATGGTGGATTGTGCACTTTGCGAAGCCCGGCGCTGCAATGCGGCGGTAGAACGATGTCATAGCAGTAGCTTGAGTGCCCTGCAAGAAATTTTAAAAACCCGCTGCCAGTTTTCCAGTTGAGATAAGCAAAAAGCTATAGCATCACAGTTATTTGCCTGATACATACCTGTATCTGTGATAATTCCAGAGCCAAACTTATCAGTACTTACTTATAAGTTTGGCTCCAAACTATTTACCGTGTACTTAAGGAGGAGGATTACTATTAAGATTTTAATCAGTAAAGGAAACAGCAAAAATAGACCTGCTCCTGCTGTTCCCTTGCTTATTGACTAGAAAATCGTATATCCGCCGTCAATTTCGAAAGCTGCTCCATGAATAAAAGCGGAATCATCCGAAGCTAAAAATACTGCTAACTTGGCGATTTCTTCCGGTAGTCCGGCTCTACCAGCAGGTGAGGCCGCAATCTTCTTACATACCGGATGTTCAGGCATGGCTAAAACTCTTTTGATCATATCCGTATCAATAGGTCCGGGTAATATTGCATTAACCCGAACTCCCCGTGAACCTACCATGAAGGATAGTTGTTTGGTAAGGCCAAGTACTCCATGCTTGGAAGCTGTATAAGGAAGTCCTCCCCTTCCGGCAGCGAGAGATGCCATGGAGCCAATATTAATAATGTTTCCTTTACCCTTTTTAGACATTTCCCTAAATGCACTTTTGCTGGCTAAAAATGGGGCGCGCAGATTAACGGCCATAACATGATCCCAATCCTCAGCACTAATATCATTTAAGTCGGCAAGGCCTCCGGATATCCCAGCATTGTTTACCAGAATATCTACACTACCGTATTTTTCAACTGTGGCTGCTATTAAATTTTCTATATCCGCTTCTTTAGCTACATCAGCTGGTACGAAAATAGCTTCAAATCCAGCTTGAGTAATTATATTCGCAGTTTCAATTCCCGCTTCTTGAATATAATCCGAAACTACTACCTTAGCTCCCTCTTGGGCATAAGCCTTAGCAATTTCCCGCCCTATACCGTTCCCGGCACCAGTTATAATTGCTACTCTATCCAACAATCTCATTCTCATCACTCCGTTCATTTTATTTCACATTTTGAAAACGACAACCAGCTATATCCCCTTATATTGCGGGGCACGAGACTGTGCAATAGCGATATTAGTTTCCTTAAAGTCTTCACTAAGTGCGCCTATGCATAAGTAATCGGCTTCTATTTGAAAATAAGTGTCCATACTATAATCATGTAAACGGTTCGATATTTGTTTTATGTGATTAATTCCTACCGGTGATTTAGCCGCAATTTTTTCCGCTAGGGTAACTGCTTCCTCGTAAGTATTTTCCGGTGCCACAACTTTATAGACTAACCCCATATCTAAGGCCGCTTTTGCCCCTACCGGTTCAGCAGTCATAGCCATGACCTTTGCTTTCATGGGACCTATAAGACGCTGTAAAGCCCACATTCCACCAGTATCAGGAGAAAGCGCATAATTAGCAAAAACTTCTAAAAAGAAGGCATTTTCGGAAGCAATAACAATGTCACAAGATAATAATAAGTTACAACCGCCTCCGATACATCCGGCATCTGCAACCCCAATAACAGGTTTACTGATGGTGTATATTTTTTTCATCATATCACCGATCAGATGCATGATTTGCCGTCCTTCTCTAAGATTTTGGGCCAGCTTGCCTTGAATTACGGTAATATCCCCAGGACCAAAGGACCATTCCCCTTCCCCCTTAAGGATAATTACCCGTACTTCATTATCCCAATTTGCCTTATTTAATGCTTGGGTAAGTTCATCGACCATCTGTTCCGTAATACGATTTTTATTTTCTGCACAGTCCAGAGTAATAGTAGCAATAGCACCTTTAACTTCGTATTTTACAACGTGGTCATATTTCTTTTCATATGGATACATTAAAATTCCTCCTCTTATGATTATTGGAAGTTCTTTTATTAGACCATTTTGTTTCTAATCATCATTGCTATATGATCATTAAGGGCTTCTACCGAGGCTCCGCCGATTGCTAATACTTTACCATCTCTCCAGAATCTTTCCACCCCAGTTTCAACTACAGTACCAACCCCACCAAATAATTGTATAGCTTCCCGGCCCACATATTCCGATACTTCTGCCCCCTTCACCTTTAACATCCGCCCATGGGCTAAACAAAGGTCACCTTTATCCCGATTAGCGTAAGTGCTGTATACTAAAGCGCGCAGTGATTCTATTTCGGTAAACATTTTAACCAGCTTATGTCTAGTCACCTGGAAGCGGTCAAACATGTTTTGTCCACCTTGTATTCTTTCCAAGCTATAATTTAAAGCCATTTCATAAGCACCCTCGGCAATGCCTAAGCCCACCGGTCCACAACTTAAGAATTCATCAGTCGAACTGACAAACATAGCTTGCATAGCGCCATGTAAAGTTCCTACCAGATTTTCTTGGGGAACCCGGCAATTTTTAAATGAAATACTGCCCGTTGCCGAACCATGCCAACCTAATTTATGCTCAGCTATACCTATTTCCAAACCGGGAGTATCCTTATCAACGATAAATACACTCATACCGGATCTAGTGGCCGGATCGACTTTTTCTCCTGTTACGGTTAACAGTACATAAGCATCGGCTACCCCGATATTACTAATAAGGACTTTGGAACCGTTAATAATCCAATCATCACCATCAGCTACCGCCCGGGTAGTATATTCGACTTGGTTGGAACCGCCTACCCCTTCTGTAGAACCACAAGCCAGAATCATTTCACCAGTTGCAGCGGGAAGTAGATATTTCTTTTTCTGTTCGGGGGTTCCCAACATATTAATTAAACCGCCGGACAAAAGACTATGGGCACCCATGGCTACAGTTAAAACCGGCATGACTTTTGCTATTTCTTCTAAAATGATAGCTAGTGTAGTATGATCTCCGCCTAAACCTCCGTATTCTTCAGGTAATGTCACTCCTAAGAAGCCTAATTCGCCGGCTCTTTTAAAAAGCTCTAATGGAAATCGGCCGCTTTTTTCTATTTCCATTACTTGCGGTTTTACTTCCTGTTCCACAAACTCCCGCGCAATATTACGCATTAATTCCCGTTCTTCATTCATATACCACATTTATAAATACCTCCTATATTTTTTGGCGTCTTTTAAATATGAGTCACCTTAATAACCTACTTAAAAGCAACCTCCCTTCTTTAATTCTTTCCTATCTACCCGTAGCGGAAGCTAACTCCAAAAGTTCCTCGAGGATAAACCCACTTTTCAATGCCCTTAGCCTTGCAGACTAATCTGCAAGTCCCACATTCCAGGCACCCTGCGTAGTCAAAGCTAATATTGCCGGCTTTGTCCAGCTTGTAAAGCAGGGCAGGGCACACATACAAGCAAGGCTTTCCATCACACTTGGCACAAATCTGTTTATTCAAAATAATATGAGCTTCTTCTTCATCAACATTAAATTTATTTAAACTCAGGAGTTCTGTTGTTGTCATTTTTTCTATACTCATAAGGCTTTATACCCCCTCAGTCCATCCTTAACTAACTGCCAAACGGATATTTTATTTTTCTTCAGCAGAGCTTTAAGATTCTTTTTCATCGGGGGAGCTACTTCTCCATTGACAGTAAAAAGCTGGGTAATAACGTCTGTGACTAAATTAGGATAATTGGAATATATCCGTGGTATATCAAGCATATTCTTATAACCTGCTACTGCTTTCATGGCAGGCAATAACTTAATGTTCTCCAGTTCTTTCATATAAAGCGAACCAGTTTGAGCTATATTGTCTGCACCACTAATGGCTCTACCAGCAGCTATACCACTTAAAATTGCTAAATCAATGCCGCGAATAGAATAACCGGTATTAATAACAAAACCTGCTGCATCACCTACTATTAATAGCCCCTCACGGTATAACTTAGGGGGAATACCATGGTAGCCATCCTCACTTACTAAATGAGCCCCATATTCTACGGTTTCCCCGCCAGCGATTAAAGGATATATGGCCGGGTGGGTTTTAACTTCTTGAAAAATTTCGTGTATCGACTTTCCGGCTGCCGCGGCTTCCTCCGGCATTAAGACCAGTCCCAGGGAAATACTGTCCACATTAGTGTATAGAAAGCCGCCCCCGTGGATTCCAGCGGTACACCCTAAAATCATCCGCGCTGCGCCTTCTCCCTTCTGAAGATGAAAACGTTCCTCAATAGTAACCGGATCCAACTTAATAATTTCTTTTACCCCCACACCTACACTATTAGCAGGTATATCCTTAATAAGTCCGGCTTTTTGAGCTATGAATGAATTTACCCCGTCGGCAGCTACGACTATATCAGCATATAGCTCATCATCTCCGGCTTTAATTCCCTTAATAACTCCATCTTCTTCAATTAATTCATCTACCCTTATGCCGCAAACTATGCTAGCCCCGACTTCTTCCGCCTGGCTGGCAAACCATTCATCAAACCTTCCCCGTAAAATAGTGCAGGATTGGGGTAACCCATCTTCGGGGTTAAAACTCGGATCGAAATAATCTATACTCGTTCCCCGCTTTCCGCTAAGAATCATAATTTGTTCATGCGTAACCCGGCGTTCCAACGCAGCCTCTATAGATAAGTTTTCATCCAGCATTTCTAAGGCGTAAGTATAGAGACGGCCTCCCGTAACATTTTTAGCCCCGGGGGTGTCTGCTCTTTCTATTACTAATACTTCTTTTCCGGCTTTAGCTAATAAATAAGCACAAGCAATACCAGCTGGACCTGCCCCGATAATAATAACGTCGAATTTCTCCATCTCGCCCATTTTCTCACCCTCTCGTTGCCAATTTGATCTTACTTGCCATCATTACTTTTGCTTTATAACTATTTAAGTATTTTAGTTATAAGAGGAATTATTTCGTACATATCCCCTACTATTCCGTAATCTGCATATCTAAAAATAGGCGCTTTTTCATTTTTATCAATAGCAACAATAATCTTAGATTCACGGATACCATAGACATGCTGTATTTGCCCTGATAAACCTAAGGCCATATATAATTGAGGTTTTATAACCGCTCCGGAAATACCTATATACCTTTCCACCGGTAACCACTGTCTTTCTTCCGCAATGCCACGTGTACAAGCAATTTCACCTTCTATAGCCTGCACTAACTCATTTACCATAGATAAGTCACTTTCTTTATCAAATCCCATGCCTACACATACCACCTTGGATGCGGCAGATAAACCAGCTCCCTTGGGAGGAATTTCTTTTCTTTCGATTAGCTCCACTCTGGCATCGGCTTTTAACTCTACCGTAACCACTTCGCAACTGCCACTAACCGGTTCAAAAACTCCGGCCGGAACAGTAACTACACTAAATCCCCGTAAAGCTTCTTTCTGCATTACTGCTCCCCCGTGTATTATCCGCTCACATACTGGATTCTCCCCGGTAAAGCTTAGTGCCAAAATATCGCTGGACATAGCACAATCCATGTATCCGGCCACTCGCGCTGCTATATCTCTACCTCTAGCTGTCGCCCCTACCATGAATAAGCTGGCTAGCTGATTATTCAAGAACGTCCCTAATTCCTGGGCGTAATTTTCCACTAAGGAATTTTCCCCTTTAAGGTAAAACACTTTATCCGCCCCTAGAGTGGCTAACTTCTGCGCGGCTTCTTCTGAAAAAGCCAGAGCATTACATTCCTTATCACTTTGTCTAGCCCCACCAATTAATTCTGCTGCGATATCTAAACGCTCGCTATAGATATAAATACCCGGCATTAGATAACACCTTCCTTTTTAAGTGCTGTTACCAGACTTTTCACCTGTTCACCAACATCGCCATCATTAAAAATAATATTTTTACGATTCATTACATAAGCTTTTACATCTAAAACTTGATTTCGCGAACTAAGCTCAACTCCTAAATCCGCATCGCTAAATTCAGTAACCTTCTTCTTCCCCGCGTTCATTACGGCTTTAAGCCCCGGAATAGGCGGATGATTAATCTCCGGCAGCACCGCTATAACAGCAGGCAATTCTACCTTAACCGTTTCCATACAATCATCTAATTTTCTTACCGCAATCAAGGTATTTCCCTTAATTTCCATACTATTTACCGAAGTTATTACCGGAAAATCTAATAACGCTCCTACTCTCGGTGCAGT
>JAEWZB010000039.1 GCA_023395515.1 Bacillota bacterium | reverse complement strand
AAGCAGAGGACTACAGACATTCCCCTTCTGGCAAGGCGAGCTACAGTTTACGAAGTCAGACCATTGAGAGAGTCTTTGCTGATGCTAAGGAAAAACACGCGATGAGATATACCTTTTTTAAAGGCTTAACCAAAGTAAAGAATTGGGTTAAGCTTGAATTTGCTGCTATGAACCTCAAAAAACTTGCAATGTGGGCTTACTGACCCCGCTGTTTTTCTTTATTTTAGAGAATATCTTGACTTTCGTTGTGGATACTCCTTTATTTTACTCTAAATATATCTCTTGAATTTTAAAGGCCATGTTTCTTGATTTGAAACATGGCCTTTTTTGACAGTCTGAGGCCATGTTTTATTTATAACATGGCCTTTTTTTATCCTTGTTGCAATTCCTCGGCTAGTTTTCTTTATTTTTTGCTAAATAGGAAAAACTAGCCGGTAAATATAAAAACGAATAATGTCTAAACTTATTGATTAAGTACGGGCCTCACCTTATAATTAGATAAATTCTTAGTGTAGTATGGTCTTTACGGTATCTAATTAAAAACCCAATAATTTTAATGTTGGTAGAATGGAAGGAGAAGAAAATGATTATTACTGAATTATTGTCCAACAATGCCCGTTTATATGGAGCAGAAACCTGTCTAACTGAGATTAATCTGGATTTGCAAGATAGTCATAAGGTTATATGGCTGGAGTATGAGCTTATTGAAAATAATCCGGCCGGCGAATACCGGCGGGAAATGACTTGGCATGTTTTTGATGAAAAAGCTAATAGGGTTGCTAATTTATTGCTGAAAAGGGGCATTAAAAAAGGAGATAAAGTAGCCATCCTCTTAATGAATTGTCTGGAGTGGCTGCCCATATATTTCGGAATATTAAAGGCTGGTGCTATAGCCGTACCCTTAAATTTCCGCTATACAGCAGAAGAAATTAAGTATTGTCTGGATTTATCCGATTCTATAGCGTTAATTTTTGGACCTGAATTTATTGGCCGCCTGGAAACTATATATGATCAAATACCGAAAATAAAGACCCTGCTTTTTGCCGGAGAAAATCGGCCTTCTTTTGCGGAAAACTATGACCGGCTGACGGCTAATTGTTCCTCAGAATGTCCTAAGATTGAAATTAGCGAGGAAGATGATGCCGCTATATATTTTTCCTCCGGCACTACCGGATTTCCCAAAGCAATTTTACATACTCACCGCAGTCTGATGTCAGCATGTTATACGGAAAATAAACATCATGGTCAGACCCGGGAGGATAATTTCTTATGCATACCGCCCCTTTATCATACCGGGGCCAAAATGCATTGGTTCGGAAGTTTATTGGCCGGCAGTAAAGCGGTATTACTGCGGGGCATTAAACCGGAATGGATATTAAGAACAGTTTCCGAGGAAAAGATAACTATTGTGTGGTTGTTAGTGCCTTGGGCCCAAGATATATTAGATGCAATTGAAAGCGGGGAAGTGCAGCTTAATGATTATGAGCTTTCCCAGTGGCGGTTGATGCATATTGGTGCTCAACCAGTTCCTCCCAGCTTAATTCATCGCTGGAAAAAACATTTTCCTAATCATCTTTATGATACCAATTATGGTTTAAGTGAATCTATAGGTCCCGGATGTGTCCATTTAGGTACGGAGAATATTCATAAAGTTGGCGCTATTGGCATACCAGGTCATGATTGGGAAGTCAAGATAACTGATGAAAACCAAGCTCCGGTGGCTCAGGGACAAGTAGGAGAACTAGCCGTTAAAGGGCCTGGTTTAATGAAATGCTATTATAAGGACCCTGAGGCAAGTGCAGCAGTACTCAAGGATGGCTGGCTCTATACCGGAGATATGGCCCAGATGGATGAAGACGGATTTATTTATTTAGTTGACCGTAAAAAAGACGTAATTATTAGCGGCGGGGAAAATATATATCCGGTCCAAATTGAAGATTTCTTACGGGCGCATCTTGCGATTAAAGATGTAGCTGTTATCGGATTGCCGGATAACCGTTTAGGGGAAATCGCGGCTGCTATTGTGGAACTAAAACCGGGCTGTACATGTACGGAAGAAGAAATATCGGCTTTTTGCAACCCCTTGCCCCGTTACAAAAGGCCCCGTAAAGTTATTTTTGATACGGTTCCCCGTAATCCTACGGGGAAGATCGAAAAACCACGTTTAAGAGAAAAATATGGAGCCTTAGACCTGGTAGCCGTGCAAACCCAGAGTTAAATCATATTAGGAGGGGTAAGAACATGAAATATCCAAGCCAAGAATTAGTGAACGAACATGAGGCTATACTTTTAGGGCTAAACATTCTGGAACAAATGACTAATATGATTCAGGAGGCCAAACTAGTAGAAATTAATGATATTGAGGAAATGCTTGGCTTTTTACGGGTATTTGCTGATAAATGCCATCATGGCAAAGAAGAAGATTTATTGTTTCCGGCTATGGAAGAAGTTGGTATTCCTAATGAAAGAGGACCTATTGGTCAGATGTTAATTGAACATAATGAAGGCAGAAAATATATTGGAGAAATGGCAGCATCTATTCAGGAGGGTAATTTACTAGAAAATAACTTTATTCAAGCGGCTGGCCGCTATATTACTTTGCTGAGGGCCCATATTAATAAGGAAAATAAAGTTTTATTTCCTTTAGGGGATAAAATGTTGCCCATTGATAAACAAAAAGAATTAATGCTCAAATTTCAGGAGTTTGAACAACAAGTAATGGGGTTAGAAACTCATGAGAAATTCCATGAACTTTTGCATAATCTCCAAAACAAATATCAAGGGTAGAATATAGCTTAAAATATATAGTCATTGAAATAGTCCCAGCCCTAAAATAATGCCTAAGATTAGGCATTATTTTAGGGCTGGGACTATATATTCGGGCCAGCACCACCAGCTATTTCCCATCAGTAAAGGCATGCGGCGGTTTTGCGAAAAGGGGAAGATGATGGTAAGATAAAGCAAATAAATACAGGGGTAGAAATTATGGACAAACAAAAGCAACAGGTTATTGTGGTAGGGGGAGGAGCAGCCGGAATAGTAGCTGCTATTTCTGCTAAAAGATTAGGGGCGGATGTAACCATATTGGAGAGAAATCCCCGCATAGGCAAGAAAATACTGGCCACCGGAAATGGAAGATGTAATTTTACTAATATAAATACTGATGTTTCCTATTATTATGGCGGCAATCCGCAGTTTGCTGATAATGTTTTAGCCCAGTTTACTATAGAAGATACTATTAAATTCTTTGCCAAGCTGGGTATTGCTCATAAAGTAGAGGAGTTTGGCAAGGTCTTTCCCATGTCTGATCAGGCTTCCAGTATTCTTGATGTCCTCTTATATGAATTAAATGAATTGGGAGTTAATATTATTTGTGATGCCTATGTAAAGGACATCACTAAGTCAAATGATAAATTTTTAATGGAGCTGGAGGACGGAACCTTATATAAAGGGGACCGGGTGATTATTACTACCGGCGGTAAAGCTATGCCGGCCAGCGGGTCAGATGGTAATGGCTATAATTTAGCAGCTAAATTAGGTCATAGTATTACCGAGGTTTTTCCTGCTTTAGTCCAATTAATGTTAGAAGGATCTTTTTTTAAACGTATTGAAGGAGTTAAACTAGTGGGGACCGCTGAAGTTATCCATAATAATACTTCCCTGCTCAGGGAGCGGGGCGATATTCTTTTCGGCAATTATGGAGTATCAGGTCCGCCTATTTTACAGCTTAGCCGCATAGCGGGAAAACTTCTGAGTGAAGGGCAGGAAGCTTACTTAAAGCTAAATATGATGGATATGGTGTTACCGGAAGAATTAAATAAGCTGCTTAAAAAACGCGGGCAAATGAGTGGGAAAAAACCCCTTGATTTTAGTATGGTAGGTCTTATTAATAAAAGGCTGATACCGGTAGTATTAGATGCGGCCGGGATAAAGGATATTAAACAACCGGCGGTATCTTTAGCCGCTAAAGATAGGGAAGCTTTGCTGAATATTTTAACTGACTGGAGATTTAAAATCAGAGGAACTAAAAGCTGGCCCAGTGCGCAAGTAACCGCCGGCGGCATTGCTACTAAAGAGGTATATCCTGATACCATGGAATCTAAATTAGTTAAAGGCTTATTTTTGGCCGGGGAGATACTTGATATAGATGGACAATGCGGAGGGTTTAATCTGCAATGGGCTTGGTCATCAGGATTTATAGCCGGGCAAAATGCGGCTCTATAATTATCCATAATTCAGGAGGTTTATATGGTTAGGCTAGCCGAGCTTAAAATTGAAATAAATAAAGTGCTTAGTGCTGATATGGAAAGACAGGCTTTGCAGAGTATGATTCTGGCCCAGCTTAAAATAAAGGCCAGTGAACTAGTGGATTTTACTATATTTAAGAAATCCCTGGATGCCAGAAAAAAAGAAGCTATACATTTTGTTTATACCGTAGATGTTGAAGTTACTAATGAAAAGCTAATAATTAATAAATCTAATGCTAAAGGGGTAAGCTTGACTCCTGACCTGTCTTATAAAAATGTACCATTAGGAACTGAACCTATGTCGGCCCGACCGGTAATAATTGGTATGGGTCCGGCCGGCCTTTTTGCCGGACTTATGTTAGCTAAAAATGGCTATAGACCTATCATCCTGGAGCGGGGAGAGGATGTAGAAACCAGAACCGTTAAGGTCAATAAGTTTTGGGAGCAAGGCCTTTTGGACCGGGAAAGCAATGTGCAGTTTGGCGAAGGCGGGGCCGGTACTTTTTCCGATGGCAAGCTGACTACCTTAATAAACGATAAAAGGTGCCGCACCATTTTAGAAGAATTTATCCAAGCAGGGGCGCCTCCCGAAATATTGTATAAGAGCAAGCCCCATATTGGAACTGACATACTTAAAACCGTAGTTAAAAATATAAGACAAGAGATTATCACTTACGGCGGAGAAGTAAAGTTTAATAGTAAAGTAACCGATTTTATAATTAGAGATAGAAATATAGACGGGGTTATTATTAATGATGAAGAGGAACTCTACTCCCATATTATTGTTCTGGCCATAGGTCATAGTGCCAGAGATACTTATGCCGTATTACACCGCCGGGGAGTAGAAATGAGTCAGAAAGCCTTTTCCATCGGGGTGAGGATTGAACATCCCCAGGAATTAATTAATAAAGCTCAATATGGTAATGCTTCTTTACATCCGGCTCTGGAAGCTGCTGATTATAAACTGGCTTATCACTCCAATACCGGGAGATCTGCTTATACTTTTTGTATGTGTCCGGGAGGATATGTAGTGGCGGCTGCCTCAGAAGAACACTGTCTGGTTACTAACGGCATGAGTGAGTCTAAGCGGGACGGTACTAACGCCAATGCCGCCCTATTAATAGGAGTTAAACCTGATGATTATGAAAGTGAACATCCTTTAGCCGGAGTGGAGTTTCAAAGAAAGTGGGAAAGTCTGGCTTATCAGATAGGGGGGGCCAATTATCAAGCCCCGGTGCAATTAACTGGTGATTTTCTCGCTGATAGGCCTACTACCAAGTGGGGAAGTGTGCAACCTACCTATAGGCCAGGGGTAAATTTCGCCGAGTTGAAGGACTGTTTACCTCCTTATGTTATAGATACCCTTAAAGAAGCTATAGTATATTTTGACCGTAGAATTAAAGGATTTGCCCGGCCGGATAGTATTATAACCGGGGTAGAGACCCGGAGTTCTTCACCGGTAAGAATAAACCGGGATGAGGAGGCACAATCAAACATTCGCGGGTTATATCCGGTGGGAGAAGGGGCCGGTTATGCCGGTGGGATAATGTCATCGGCTGTTGACGGAGTTAAAACTGCGGAAAAGATTATGGGGAAATATGCTCCATAATTAAGAATTGATTATACTGCGAAGAGCAATTATTCGTTAGTTGAATGTATAAATATTTCGTCGCCGGACTTCGCATGGGATACACCAACTGCTTGGCTCAAGAAGAAAGGGGTACACTCCTATTCACCGTCCTAGTTCAAAGTCGTTCGAGCCTCGTCCGTAAGGCTCGCCCCCTTTCTTCTTTCGCCTTCGCAGGGTGTATCTCCATGCTGCGTCCAATGGCTCCTACATATTTATACATTCAACATGATTGATTTGAGGTTTTCGCATTGGAATTACAAATTAACTAGGAGGAGCCGTTATGTGCCTGATATTATTTGCCTATAATTATCATCCACAATATAAATTAATAGTAGCTGCTAACCGGGATGAATTTTATGAGCGTCCTACTTTACCGGCCGAATACTGGCAGGATAATCCTGATATTATAGCGGGACGGGATTTACAAGAAGGCGGTACCTGGATGGGAGTTACTACTAAAGGACGCTTCGCGGCTTTAACTAATTACCGGGACCCGGCTAGTCATAAACCGGAACGACCTTCCCGGGGGTATCTGGTGCAAAACTATCTCAAGAGTAATGTGGAACCGGAAAGTTATCTGACTAATTTAGATGAGGGCGGGACCCAATATAATGGTTTTAATTTATTACTGAGCAACCGGGAATCATTATTTTATTATTCTAACCGGGAGCAGCTAATTCGTGAAGTTCCGGCGGGGGTACATGGACTAAGTAATGGCTTGCTAAATGAACCTTGGCCTAAGGTGAAGAAGGGTATTAAAAATCTCGAGAGGATATTGCAAAGAGATATTATTAATGCTGATGCTTTATTTGCCATGATGGGTGACCAGGAACAGGCCGAGGATAAAGATTTGCCCTCGACAGGGGTTAGTCTGGAGATGGAAAGAATGCTGGCTCCCGCATTTGTTAGCAGCCCTAATTATGGAACCCGTTTATCTACGGTTATATTAGTTGATTACCATAATAATATTCAGTTCCGGGAGCGTACTTTTATAAACCAACAACCGGATAAATGGCAAGAAGTTCACTATGATGTGGAAAGTAATGAGTAAGGTGTGAAACGTAGGGGGCGGTTTCTGTACCGCCCCCTGTTCTATCCGCTCTATATTAATCTTCCAAAATCCTTTTTAAAAAGGTCCGGGTTCTTTCATTTTTAGGGTTATTAAAGATGACTTCCGGGACATCTTCTTCGGCAATAACTCCCTCATCCATAAATACTACCCGGTTAGCAACATCACGGGCAAAGCCCATTTCATGAGTAACTACCAACATGGTCAGTCCGCTTTTAGCTAAAGTTTTCATAACCTTAAGTACTTCACCGACCATTTCCGGGTCCAGGGCACTGGTAGGCTCGTCAAATAGCAAGGCTTCAGGTTCCATGGACAGAGCTCGGGCTATAGCCACCCTTTGCTTTTGTCCGCCGGAAATCTGGCTAGGCTTGGCATTAATAAACTGAGACATGCCGACTAGTTCTAAGTATTGCATAGCAGTTTTTTTAGCTGCTTCTCTATCCTTTTTTAAGACTTTTACTTGCCCGACTATACAATTGTCCAGTACAGTCAGGTTATTAAAAAGGTTAAACTGCTGGAAAACCATACCCATTTTAGCCCGGTAAACCGCAGTAGTCATGTTATGTTCTAAAATATTTTGCCCATGGTATAATATTTCCCCGCTAGTGGGGTATTCCAGTAAATTAAGACAGCGTAGCAGAGTGGATTTTCCCGAACCACTGGCTCCGATTATACAGACGACTTCACCTTTACTGACCGAAAACTTAATATCTTTTAGAACTTCATTAGCTCCAAATTTTTTGCTTAAATGATTAACTTGGATAATTTTATTCATTATTACTTACCTCCGTCTACAATACGAAATTGCGCTTCCGGTACAGTCTGGGAGCCGTGTATGGTATAGACGGACGGACCATCCATCTTTATTTCTATCCAGCGCAGAATACGGGTAACGGTAAAGGTCATAATAAAGTAGACTATAGAGGTAATTAAGAAGGTTTCAAAATAGCGGAAATTAACCCCGGCTGCCGACTTGGACATGAAGAAAAGCTCGGATATGGAAATAATACTTAAGACGGCAGTATCTTTAATATTAATAACAAACTCATTACTGGTGGCCGGCAATATATTACGTATGGCTTGCGGCAATATAATACTGGCCATAGTTTGAGAATGAGTCATACCTATAGCATGAGCCGCTTCAAATTGCCCTTGGTCAATTGATAATATACCACCTCTGACGATTTCTGCCATATAGGCTCCGGTATTGATAGAGACTATAAATATACCCGCAGTTATTAGAGGCAGATGAATGTTAAAAACTATGGCAGTTCCATAAAATAAAACCATAGCTTGTACCATCATGGGGGTGCCGCGGAAAATTTCAATATAAGCGAGCAGTAAAAAATCAACTAGCTTTAAAAAGTATTTTTTCAGCCAATTAGTATTATGTTCAATAGGAATGGTACGAATTACGCCAATTATGACACCTATAGCAAAACCTATAATTGTACCTGTCAGTGCAATTAAAAGGGTATTACCAGCCCCTCTTAAAAAAAGGGGCCAGTTTTGTTGCCATATGAAAGAAACCCAGGCAAAAAATGAAGCATCTGCGGACATTATTTAAGTCACTCCTTATAAGCTGCGATGTTTATTCTGCTGATGGCTGTATTTTTATAGCATTATCCATTAAGGATTTTCTTTGTTCATCAGAAATACCAGCTATAATTTGATTAATTTTTTCCAGATCAGGATTACCCTTTTTCATGCCTACTGCTATAGCTACATCATCATCAGATGCTACAAAGCCTTCTGTAAATTCAACCATAGCGAAATTGGGATTAGCAGCAGAAGCAGAAACTCCTTCCGGTCTTTCTGATACGTACCCATCAATAATACCAGCTTCTAAAGCTACGCGCATAGCGGGAAAGTCTTCCATAGCCTGCTTTTTATTGACACCGTTGATTTGATCGATAACTGTGTAATGGAAAGTATTTAATTGGGCCGTAATATTAGCTCCGGAAAAATCTTGAATACTAGTAGCTTTCTCGTAGGAAGAACCTTTCTTTACTACCATGACTAAATCTGATTTGTAATAGTTATCCGTAAAGTCGATAGTCAGTTTCCGGTCGGCCGTAGGAGACATTCCGGCTATAATAGCATCGATAGTGTTAGATTGTACGGATGGTACCAGGCCATCCCAAGAGGTTTTCACGATAACTAAATCGCGGCCCAGACCTTGGGCAATTATTTTGGCTATTTCTACATCATAGCCACCGGCAAATTCTTTAGTGCCTTGAATAGGAACCGCACCATTGCTGTCATCTAGCTGTGTCCAGTTAAAAGGGGCATAGCCGCATTCTAAGCCGACTTTAAATACGGCAGCCGGTTGTTGTTCGTTACCTGACTTTTCATTTCCGCCCGATTGGTTAGAGTTGCCGCCGCATCCTGCGGTAACTAGCAGTCCCAGCATCAGAACTGCACATAACAATAATCTTAAACTCTTTTTCATTACTAACAATTCCCTCCCATAGTAGTTTCTAATAATAACAAAAAGCATATCTATAGGGTTTCGGCAGGAAAAGAGCTTTTCCTGCTTTAAGGTTGATTAAAAGATTATAATGAATGGATTTAAATAGTAAAATAACTCGAATTTTATACCTTTTTCCTCGGTGGGCTGAATGTATATGTTATATTTAGATAGGACTTAAAACTAATATAATAATAAAAATATAGAGGAAAGGCGGTGGAAAAGCCTCCCAGGAAGCTGATGGGGGGTAAATGTAATGGCAAATAATATTCTACCTAAATATTTTGAAAAGATTAATGGTGTGACCTGGTTAGTTGAGGATGATCGGGATAATATGAAGCTATACTATAAGGTGAAGGAAATCATTTCTACCCGGGAGTCCCTTTTTCAACAAGTCAATATTATTGATTCTTATGATTTCGGACGTTGTTTAGTATTAGACGGGGTCATGCAAACTACAGAATTAGATGGATTTATCTATAACGAAATGATTTCCCATATACCGGTGGTAACTCATGAAAATCCGGAAAAGGTTTTGCTGATTGGCGGTGGAGATTGCGGAGCAGCCCGTGAACTGATTAAATATAAAGAGTTAAAAGAAATTGATATGGTAGAGATAGATAGAGTAGTGGTTGAGGAATGTATTAATAGGTTAAATAAAGTATCGGGCCATGTATCGGCTGATAAGAGGGTAAATTTTATTTTCGCAGATGGAGTTAAATTTGTTAAAGAAAAACGAGCCCTTTATGATATAGCAATTATTGATTCTTCTGATCCGATTGGACCTGCCGAAGTTTTATTCTCTGAAGAATTTTATGTTGATATAAAAAACTGTCTGAAAGATGATGGTATTATGGTATGTCAAAGTCAGTCACCTATATTTAATAAAGATATATTAAAAAAGACCAGATCTATACTGAAAAAATATTTCCCTATAGTTAGAACTTACCAAGCCATTGTACCTAGTTATCCCGGAGGAATGTGGAGCTTTACCTTAGCTTCCTTTATATATGATCCGCTAAAAGCCAATCTACAAAAACTCTCACCTGATACCGAGTATATTAATCAAAATATCTTTTTATCATCTTTTAGCTTACCTAATTTTATACTTAAAGAATTGGAATGACAGCAAGTATACATTGATTTATAGAAGGATTTCCCGTTATAATTAGGCTGCAAATAAGCTAGAAAGGATTTTTGGCTATGGAAAAAATTATTTATAAAGGTAAGACAAAAAATGTTTTGCAACTAGAAGATGGCAATTATTTGTTGCAATTTAAAGATGATGCCACCGGAGAAGACGGAGTTTTCGATCCGGGGTCTAATTCTGTAGGCTTAACTATTGAAGGGGCAGGAAAAGCCGGGTTGGCTTTGACTAAATACTTTTTTGAGATTTTACATGAAAAAGGTATTCCTACTCATTATGTAGATGCTGATCTAGATGCAGTTACTATGACCGTTAAACCGGCAACCTTATTTGGCCAAGGCTTGGAGGTTATTTGCCGTTACCGGGCTGTAGGCAGCTTCCTACGCCGTTATGGTCTTTATGTTGAAGAAGGCCAGCCTTTAGATGCTTTTGTAGAGATAACCTTAAAGGATGATGCCCGTCAAGATCCGCCTATTACTGATGATGCTTTGGAAATGCTGGGCATTTTGAGCAAAGAGGAATATAACATCATTAAAGATTTAACTAAGGAAATTGCCGCTATTATCAAAGATGAGCTAAGTAAGAAGGATATAGAGCTATATGATATTAAATTTGAATTCGGACGTACAGGTCCATCTAAGCAAATTGTTTTAATTGACGAAATATCCGGGGGAAATATGCGGGCTTTCCGTAATGGGCAGCATATTCAGCCTTTAGAATTAGCCAAGTTAATCTTGGGATAATAAAAAATGATATAAAAAAAGTCGCCATTTAAGGCGACTTTTTATTATATGTTTTATCAGCAGCTTGTACAACCGGCACATCCGCCTCCGCTATCATCGGGAACCTTGGGCGTTATTCTAAGCATAACTTGGGAGCCATTGTTGGTGGATTCTACAGTAAAACCCTGATAAAGCTGATATAGCATTTTACTAACTATAAATTGCAGGCCTTCTACTTCCTGAACCATGTCATTTTCGTTGGACTCATCCAGAGCCAAATAAAATGAAGATCCGCCTCATCCCATATTTACGTTTAGACGGAGGCTGTTCTGGGTAATGCCTTGATCGGCCATTACCTTTTTTAGATCATTAACTGTTTCTGAATTAATCATGATCATATCCATCTTATCACCTCTAACTTATTAAATCTTATAGGGGACCTTGTTTGAATGATACCCCCTATAGGTATTATAATTAAAAGCGCAAAAACTAGCAAGCTAAAAATTTATTTTAAGTTTTAGGCTTATATAAGGGAAAACCACTACCTAGGGCAGGAAAACCTGGGGAAAAAGAGAATTGATTTATAGTTTTAATAACAGGGGGAGTGAGGGGATTGAATTTTAGGGAAATGTACCAAAGAAAATTAATGCCCGCCGACCAAGCGGTTAAAATGGTGAAGAACGGTACCGAGGTATGGATTGGCATAGCGGTTCCGGTTCCATTGGCTTTAGTTAAGGCTCTAGTGGACCGGGAGCCTGAAGTAGAAGACATAACTATTAACCATATTGTCGATATTTACCCGCAAAATACCTGGCACACTTTAGGCCGGGAATCTAATATTCGGGTAGATTGCGGTTATCCCAGTTCTTGCCGGGATAAAGTTATAAAAGGTGATTTCACTTTAACTCCCAACCGTTTTTGTGAATTACCCAAAATATATACTGATGAGAATTTTAGACCTATGCATGTGGCTATGCTTATGGTTACTCCCATGGATAAACATGGTTATTTTTGTATGGGGTTAGGTGCTGATGCTACTTTGGCTATTGCTCATAATGCTGCCCGAAAACGCCGGGAAGGTGATGACCGCTATGTAGTTTTAGCTCAGGTAAATGAGGAAGTGCCCCGAAGCCGGGGGCTGAATTATATCCATATTTCTGAAATTGATGGTATTGTAGAGCAAAATCAAGATTTAGCCGTATTACCGGAAACTAACGAGCTTAGTCAGGAAGAACAAATTATAGGGAAGTATTGTGCAGAATTTGTCCAGGATGGTGCTACCATACAATTGGGAATTGGCAGTATTCCTAATGCGGTGGCCAAAGCATTTTTAGATTCTCAGGTGCAAGATTTAGGTATCCACTCGGAAATGGCATGTGATACGATGAGAGATTTATGGGAGGCGGAAATAGTTACTAACCGCCGTAAGACTTTTATGCCTAACCGCTCAATTTTTACTTTTGCTATGGGTACGAAAGCTTTGTATAACTGGATTGATGATAATCCAGGGATTGAATTTCATCCGGTGGATTTTGTAAACAATCCTAATATTATTGGAAAAAATGATAACATGGTTTCTATAAATGCTTGCCTGCAGGTGGATCTGACGGGACAAATTTGTTCAGAATCTATAGGCTGGAAGCAATATACTCATCCCGGTGGTCAATTAGACTTTGTGGATGGGGCTTTTCAGTCCCGGGGCGGGGTATCAATTATAGCCACTCAAGCTGTGGCTAAACCTAAATCCGGTCAAGGTCAAGTTATATCCAAAGTCGTTCCTAACATTACTCCGGGAGGTATTATTACTACCCCCCGATCTTGCGCCGATTATGTAGTAACCGAATATGGAATAGCTAAAATAAAGGGGCAGTCTATCCGGCAAAGGGTAAGGAATTTAATTAGAGTGGCTCATCCTGATTTTAGAGATGAATTGGAATGGGAAGCTAAACAACGCAACTTTATATGAAATAATGGGGCTATTGGTTTCACCAATAAGCCCCATTATTTTAGAGACCGCTGTTGATCTGCATAATTAACAATCGTACCAGGGTCTTACCACTCCACAAGCTAATCTTAAGCCGGAATTGCCAGACGGTTGGGACCGATAGTCATCGGGGTTTTGATGAATAATTACTGTCCGGCCGATAGCATCAGCAACGGAGAACTTATTAGTGAAAAATTGCATATAAGCAAAACCATCATTAGAAAATAATACGGGAAAATCGCCCGCATGATTGCCATGAGGCTGATTATAAGGATTATAATGTCCCCCGGCTGCCTGAAATGGGTCAGAGGGGTCTCCTATTTGGCAAGTACCATTAACATGCAGGTGAAATCCCAATGGACCTATGGGAGCTTGGTCGCCTTGGGCCGGCTGAAATGGCGGCAGGCCACATACTTTTACTGTTACGAGAGTCCCGTGCTTAACTTCTTCAAACCATACTATTCCGCTGATACAGGGAGCAAGTGGCCCGCCTCGAATATAAGCAACTGCTAATCTATCCCTACCTCTATAGGGCACATTGGTTTTACTCATGCAGATTCCTCCTTATTTACCATTTTGTAGTATTAATCTATTGAGAATTACTCTGGTATGTTACAAAAATTAAAGTTATTACCGGTTAAATGGGATGGCAATTATTAACTGTTGGAAGCGTTAGTGTCGATAAATTAAAATTACATTATTGACAAAACCAGAGTAATTACAGAAAATTTGGAGGATAGGTGTAAGGAATAATGTTATAATACGTAGTTAAATAGAAGGACCCATTTTTAGGATATTTTTAGGATAATGGAGGTTGAAGTTCGATTAGCGCCGTAGAAATTAATAATTTACGTAAAATATATCGAATAGGCGAACAAAAAGTAGTAGCATTAGATAATGTTTCACTTAGCATGGAAGCGGGGGAAACTACTTGTATTTTGGGAGTTTCCGGTTCCGGTAAATCAACTTTATTAAATATGATGGCCGGCCTGGAAAAGCCTACCCGCGGTTCTATAAAAATTTACGGCCGCAATATAGAAAAAATGAATGAAAGGGAACTAGCGAAATTTCGTCAGCATAATGTAGGATTTGTTTTCCAATCTTATAATCTTTTACCCCATCTTACGGCCCTGGAAAATGTTAGCATGCCTTTGATTTTTAGGGGCATAACCAAAAGTAAAAGGGACAAGATGGCGATGAACATGTTAGAGGCGGTAGGGCTTAAAAAACATGCTAAACATAAACCTTCCCAAATGAGTGGAGGGCAACAGCAAAGAGTTGGTATTGCCCGGGCTTTTGTCAGTAAAGCTAAAGTAGTTTTTGCCGATGAACCTACCGGTAATTTAGACTCGGTTACTACTAAAGAAATTATGCAATTAATTATTAGAATTTCGAAAGATAATCAGCAAAATTTAATCATTGTTACTCATGATATTGGAGTAGCCAGTTATGCGGATAGAATTGTTCATATTTTAGATGGCAACATCGAGAAGATAGAAAATAACGATAGAAAAGAGGTTAAATAAGTGGTTCGCAAGTATTGGTCTTTTTTTATTACTATGGCTTTATTATTTTCTTTAATAGCTGCCCCGATGGTACAAGCTGATACTCCCAAGGAAGATCCTAAAATCATAATTGCCCGGGATAGTTGGATGCCGGTTTACCAAGCCGGGGAAACAGTCAACTTATCTATTCCGGTAGAAAATCTTAGCAGCACTTCGGCAACTAATGTTAGGGTTTCTATTACTCCCGGTGATCCGGCTACCTTTCCTTTTGAGATTGACAAAATGTCATTTACTAAATATGCCTATTCTTTAAGCGGCAAAAGCGTATTCAGCTATAAAGTAAAAATCCCTGCTAATACTAAGCCGGGGGTATATCCCGTAAGTGTCAGTTTAAGTTATGAAATCGACGGCGGCGGGGGCGGCAGCGAAAGTGCCACCGTTTATGTAAGGGTAGTTAACGAATATAAGCAGCCGGAATTGAAATTAGTAGGAGTAGACTTTACCGGGGAGAGATTAGCTTCAGGAACTCAGCTTATTAAGCTAAGAATGCAAAATGAAGGTGATCTGGAACTTAAAGATGTAGAATTAAAATTAAGTGGATTTACTCCTCAAGGAATTAGTTTGGATAATTGGCCGGATGTGCAATACATAAAAACTATCAAAGGACAGGAATTAAAGCTGGTTGAATATAGATTACTATTAGATTCTAAAATAGAAAGCGGCACTCATGCCCTGGATCTTAATATAAAGTATAAAGATGAATATGACAAAGAATACACTAAAGATACTAAAGTCTATTTACCTGTTGATGGTAAAGGAAGTACCGATGATCTGACTCCCCGGGTAATAATTAATAACTATTATTTCCCGTATGAGTATGTAGAAGCCGGACAGACTTTCCCTCTAACTATGTCCTTTTTTAATACTAGTAAAGATGTTACCGTCTATAATGTAAAAATAAGCCTAAATTCGGACGGACAAATATTTTCCCCGGTAGGCAGCAGCAACTCGTTTTTTATTAATGAAATAAAGCCGCAAGAATTTACGGAAAATGTCATTGAATTAAAACCTAAAATAGATGCGGAAAATCAAAACCATACTATTAGTGCTGATATTGAGTTTCAAGATAGTAAAGGCAATAAATACAGTGAAAAAGAAGTAATTAGTGTTCCGGTAAAACAAAAGATTAATTTAACGGTTTCTAATGTAGAAATGCCGCCGCAAGCATTTGTGGACACTCCTACCGGCTTATCAGTAGATTTTTACAATACCGGCCGAACCCTAATTCGCAATCTTATTATTAAGACCGAAGGTAATTTTGAGATTCAAGACGGCAATTATTTTGTGGGCAATCTGGAACCAGGCAAGGATAATTATTATGATGTCACCATAATCCCTCATGAACAAGGTGAAGTGGAAGGGAAAATTATTTTTGCCTATGAAGATAGTATTGGAGAACAATACACTACAGAAATACCATTTATAATACAAGCTATGGCTCAGGAAATGCCTCCCATGATGGAACCTGATATGAATATGAACCCCGAAGCAGAGGGGGGCAGTAAGTTAAAAAAATGGATGCTTCCGGCCGGCATAGCCGTAGTTTTAGTTTTGGCTGTAGTTACCTTTGTTATCATCAGACGCAGAAAGAAAAAGCAAGAGGAAGTATTCTTAGATGAATAGTCAAGATTTATTGAGAATGAGCCTGAAAAACCTTATTCGCCGTAAAAGCCGTACCATATTGACGGTTGTAGGGGTAGTGATAGGGACTTGTTCCATTGTAGTAATGTTATCATTAGGTATTGCTATGGATAGAAGCTTTCAGGAGCAATTAAAGCAAATGGGCAGCCTAAATATTATAGAGGTTTATTCAGGCGGTGGTTATTACGGACCTGATAGTGGCAGCAGCAGTAAGGAACCGCCTAAGCTGGATGATAATGCGGTAGCCAGTTTTGAAAAGATACCGGGGGTAGAGGCAGTTATGCCTTTAAAGAGGTATTATTTTAAAATGGGTGTAGGGAAAATGGTAGCCCATGTTGACGTCATTGGTATAAAACCTGAAAATTTGGAGGCTTTTGACTTTAAAATTGAAGAAGGTCGGTTATTAAATGACGGTGATAAAGAAGCTATAATTTTCGGCAAATATGTGCCTAATTATTTCTATAATCCCCGGTTACGTAACCAGAGCTTTAATCCCTGGAATCAGGAAGGTCCTCCGCCGGTTAACTTGATTACCAATAAGCTTATTGTTACCACAGATTTTCAATATGGGGAAAGAATCACCAACCGTGACCCTGATTATAAACCGGGTAAATTATATGAATTTAAAGGGGTGGGGATTCTGGAGGAAAGCCGGGATGAAAAAGATTATTCGGCTTATATGAACATAACTACTTTAGAAAAGATTATGGAAGAAGAACAAAAAGCTAACCGTTCGGAACAAACCCGCGGCGCAAGAAATGATAATGATACCCAATATAATAATGTTAAAGTAAAATGTGAAAATATCGAAATAGTAGCTGCAGTGCATGAAACCATAAAATCATTAGGGTTTCAAGCGCACAGCTTAACAGATATGTTAGAAAGCATGAAAAAGGTTGCCCGTACTACCCAAGGCATACAGGGGGGAATAGGTGCGGTCAGCTTATTGGTAGCTGCTATTGGTATAACTAATACGATGGTTATGAGTATTTATGAAAGAACCCGGGAAATAGGAGTTATTAAAGTACTAGGTGCCAATATATCTGATATAAGGAAGCTGTTTTTAATTGAAGCAGGGCTGATTGGCTTTTTTGGCGGAATAATGGGATTAATGTTAAGTTATTTAATATCCTTTGTTTTAAATAAATTCGGGACCGGTTTAGGTTTTATAGGAGGTCCCGGCACTTATATGTCGATAATTCCTGTTAGTCTGGCAGTTGCTGCCATTGCTTTTGCCACTTTAGTCGGATTAATATCAGGTTATTCGCCGGCTAGAAGAGCTATGAACCTAAGTGCATTAGAAGCTATCAGAAACGAGTAGATTGGTAATGAGTAAATTTAGTAAGGGGTTAGGAGTGAGGGGCAATTACTGCACCACACCTAACCCCTCACTTTTTTAACATTGTTAGAATATTATAAAAAGTTTGACATAAAATGTTTAACCGACTAATATATTACTTATAGTAAAAAAATAAAATATATTAGGAGGTTGATCCATGAGTGATTTAAGTGTCGACACCCAGAATCCACCTCAACCAGACCCGCAGGCGATGGCTGCTATAATGGCTAAAATTGCCAAGATTCAAAAGATACTTGGGGTTTTATCTTATGGACAGTTACTGTTGGGGCTAGCATTTCTTACCACACCTTTGTGGGGAAGTTTTTTAAACTTGCAAAACTATTCATTAGGAATCATGTTATTATCACCATTCTTATTCGGCCTTGCCTATGCAGCATCATTCGCCAAAAAAGACTTAACTTTTGCCCGGGTAGTATTTAGAAATACTGCAATTTCTCAGTTAGGTTTATTACTAATATCAATTGTTGGCTATTTTTATGGCTCAGTTCCTCATTTCTTCATTATCATGATGGTACTTACCCTAATATTGGGGGGATTACCAGCTATGGTTATTTATCAAGCCCTAAAAGAACAAAAATAAAAAACTCAATCTTTATCCCATCCCAGCGCTTTGAACTTGCTTCGAAGCGTTTTTTTTTATTTTTCCCCCAGGAATTAAATGCAAATATTATCTAAGTCATTGGAAGCGATAATATTAAATTTGGCATTAATAGTTGAATAACAGTCAACTAATTCACAAATGTTGACAACTTATATTCCCGGTGAAATTCAAAATTGCCCAAATCTACTATAATCAATATAAGCAAAACTATAAAATGAGGGATTTCTATGACTAAAAAATTCAAGGTAGTGGTAACCGACTATGAATATCAATCACTACACTGGGAAGAACGGGAAGTAAATGCTGTAGGAGGTATTTTAGTTCCGGCTCAACTTAAAAGTGAATCACAATTAATTGAAATGTGTAGTGATGCTGATGCCTTATTAGTCCAGTATGCTCATATTAGCCGTAAAGTAATAGAAAAACTGGCCCAATGTAAAATTATAGTGCGCTATGGAGTTGGGGTAGATAGTATTGATGTACAGGCAGCTACCGAACATGGGATCGCTGTAGCTAATGTTCCTGATTATGGTCTGGAAGATGTAGCTGATCATGCGATGGCTTTATTGCTGGCAGCCGCCCGTAAAGTGGTGTTTTTGCATCAAAAAGTTGTAGGTGGAGAATGGGATTATAAACAAGCTAAACCTTTATATAGGCTGCGGGGTAAAACTCTGGGCTTAGTAGCTTTCGGCAATATAGCTAAATTAGTTGCTAATAAAGCTAAAGCCTTTGGTTTAGAGATTATAGTTTATGACCCGTTTATTGATGAAGCTGCTGCCCGGGAATATGGGGCGGAGTTAGTTGATTTTAATACCTTAATTAAAACTGCAGATTTTATTTCGATTCATGCGCCGGTCACTCCTGAAACTTATCAAATGTTCAACTTAGATGTTTTTAAAAAGATGAAATCTAATTGTATTTTAGTTAATACAGCCCGTGGTGCAGTTATAGAAGAAAATGATTTATGCACCGCTCTGAAAAATGGTTATATTGCTGGCGCCGCCCTAGATGTAACTGCAGTAGAACCAATTAACCAGGGGAACCCCTTAAAGACTCTGGAAAATATAATAATTACCCCTCATGCCGCTTGGTATACCGAGGAAGCGGGGGAAAGTTTACAGATGCAGGCAGCTCAAGAAGTAGCTCGAGTTTTATCTGGACAATCCCCTTTAAATTTAGTTAATAAAGTAAGACTTGATTCAGGTGGAGTTAAAACTCCATCTGAATCTTAGTCGCACAGATCCAGGGACTTAGCTGCCCTTGGGCACTTGCCGCCCATAGGGGCAAGGGGCTTAGGGCAGGTTAGTCATCGGATAGAAACGTTCAGATGAGAGACAGATAAATTTATAGATGTAGGAGGGCAACAAAATAATGGCTAAAGTACTTCGTATTAATGATGGTGACAATGTGGTAATTGCAGCAGAAGCAATTAAAAAAGGTACTATTATTACTGACCAAGGTCGGCAAATTGAAGTTTTAGATGATATTCCGGTAGGGCATAAAATTGCTACTGCCAATATTGCCAAGGGTGAAAATGTAATGCGCTATGGTAATCCTATCGGCCATACTGTAGAAGAAATTAAACCAGGCAGTTGGGCCCATGTCCACAATATTGCCACTAATTTAAGTGACATCGTGGAATATGAGTATAATCCGGTATTTGATACGGTAGTCAATGCTCCTGAAAATATGCCTACTTTTAAAGGTTACCGCAGAAAAGACGGACAAGTTGGCATTAGAAATGAGATTTGGGTTATACCTACCGTTTTCTGTGCTAACGGACCTGCCCAAAGAATTGCTGAAGTTGCTAACCAGAAATATGCTAAATCCGCTAATTTTGACGGTTTTTATGCTCTAACCCATGCTAATGGCTGCAGCCAGGTGGGAACCGATTTAGAATATACGCAAAAAATTATTGCTAATCTTATTCAACATCCTAATGCCGGTGCCGTTCTTTTAGTCAGTTTAGGTTGTGAAGTTAACAATTTTGAAAGTATGAAGCCTTATTTAGGCAGTGTTGATATTAATAGGGTTAAAATGATTAACTGTCAAGAAGTGGAAGATGAAATTGAAGTAGGACTTGACTACATTGCAGAACTTTACAACTTTGCTGCCGGCTTTAACCGGGAAGAATTACCTCTTTCTGATTTAGTTATGGCCGTAAACTGCGGAGGGTCAGATGCTTTTTCCGGAATCAGTGCCAATGCTTTACTGGGAAGGGTAACTGACAAAATAACTAGTTATGGCGGTACCGTAGTTATGACTGAAGTGCCGGAAATGTTTGGTGCTGAACACATTTTAATGAATAAGGCCGAAAATGAAGAAGTATTTAATGGTATCGTAAAACTAATTAATGATTATAAAAATTATTTTAAGAAATATGGCCAAAAAATTTATGAAAATCCTACTCAAGGTAATAAAGAAGGCGGCATTTCCACTTTGGAGGAAAAATCATTAGGTTGTATTCAAAAAGGTGGTAAATCTATAGTCACAGATGTATTAGAATATGGTGATAAAGTGAAGACTAAAGGTTTTAACCTTATTAGCGGTCCGGGTAATGATTTAGTAGGAATAACTAATCAGGAAGCAGCCGGATGTGTATTAACTGTGTTTACTACCGGCCGGGGAACTCCTACTGGGTTTACCACACCTCTGGTTAGATTAGGCTCCAACTCCAATATGAGTAATCGTAAAAAGGATTGGATTGACTATAATGCCGGGGATATTTTAGACGGAGTAAAAAGTTTTGAAGAGGCGGCGGAAGAATTGTTGGCTATGATTCTTAAAGTTGCCAGTGGGGAAATTATGTCTAAAGCTGAGGCTAAAGGATATAGACAAATAGGTATGCTTAGAGATGGGGTAACCACTTAATCAGTGATCAACCTGGTTTTAGAATTATAAGATAGGCTGGGATAATAAGATGCGCAGTAATTTACCCCGCAAATATGAAGTTTTAACTATAATTTTTTTCTTCTGGTTAGCCCTATATTTTCAAAGGATTAATGTAAGCGTGCTTATTGTTGATCCTAAATTTCTGGCCGATATGGGACTAATAAATGATACAGCCGGACAGGGTCTATTAATGACCCTGTTCCTACTAGCTTATTCTTTCATTAATATTTTATCTGCACCTTTAAGTGATAGGATAGGTCCTAGTAAAGTAATGGTAGCAGCTAGCGTAATAGCCGCAGTGACAGTATTCTTAGGCGGGTTTGCTGCAAGTTTGGCAGCTATATTTTGGATCAGAATACTAATCGGCCTAGGCCAAGGTTTATATTTCCCGGCCCAGAGCAAATTAATATCTAATTGGTTTTTACCTCATGAAAGAGGCAAAGCCAATAGTATTTGGGCGGTAGCCGGATGTGCAGGGCCTATTATTGCAGTACCGCTTTTTACTTGGGTAATTGCGGTTTGGTCGTGGCATTATGTATTTTTTATTACCGGTATTATAAGTTTAGTGGTATTAATTGTCCCGGTTTTAAAAGGGCCTTTCAGTGATAGTCCTAACCATATAGGAATTTTTAATAAGGCTGCTAAGAAGTCAACTCCCGTATCGCCAAAAGCAAACTTAGCCGATATTAAAAATCTGCTAAGTTCTACTAATATATGGTTATTGATTGTTTCCTATGTGGCACTTTTATCTTTATGGTGGGGCTTGGTAACGTGGCTGCCCCAATACCTGGTAGTGGTGCGTAACTTTACTTGGGCTTCCATGGGATTTGTAGCTACATTGCCTTACTTAACGGCTGGACTAGCTATGCTCATAGGTGGTTTTGTAGGAGATAAAGTTAAAAATCAGGCCTGGTTTGGAGTATTCGGTTTCCTGGGAGCTGCCATATGTATAATAATGGCTGTTTATACTAAGTCCAATATCTCTTGTGCTCTGCTGGTAGCAGCAGGTTTAGGATTTAACCAACTGTATTTTGCTCCTATATGGTCAGTTTTGCAAACTATGTTACCAGTTACTCTGGTTGCAACAGGTTCAGGAATAATGAATGGATTTGGAAACTTTTTTTCAGGATTAGCTCCCTTAATTATCGGAGTTCTAATTCAGATAACCAATACTTATAATGCGGGACTAATTTATTTAGCCGTATTGGGGATAATAGGTAGTATTACTACTTATATCTTGGCGGTTAGATTAAGAGAGAGATATTAATTATTGCAATAAAAGAGATAAATATAAGTAATGTCAGCGATAAATATTCACAATTAGATGTGATGAATTATATTTGTTAAACTATATCTTAGAAAAATTCGATTAATTATAAAAAAGGTTTCCCGACTACCATCCTGTTCAACCTTATAAGCTGTTTATGTTTAAGTTTGTTAATACATATTTTTATAAGGAGAGGATATGTATGCGTAAGGCGACTATAGTGCAAAAGATTAGAACCTTAAGAATAGAAAAAGGTCTGACTCAAACTGAGTTGGCGGAAAAATGTAATGTTAGTAAAAGTCTTATTAGTAAAGTTGAATCTAATAAAGCTTCCATACATTTGGATTTATTAATGGATATTGCTAATGCTCTGGAAGTTAGAGTTTCAGAGATTCTAGAGGAAAATCCTGATAAAAGTCAAGCTATGATTGTCCGGGAATCGGATAGAAGACATTGGGTTACGGGTATGAATGGCAAATTAGGTTTTAATTATTTTGGTTTAGCCGGCTCTAAGCAGGTGAATTTAGATGCATTTTTAGTGGCTATAACTGATGAAGCTTGTAAAGCTTCCCGGTTTGTATCTCACGAAGGTGCAGAGTTTATATATGTAATAAGTGGCAGGCTAAAACTTGAATTTCGTGATGAAGATTATATTTTAAAACCTGGAGATACAGCTAATTTTGATTCCAGTCTGGACCATAGGCTTATGCCCGCCGGACTTGGCGAAGATGTCCAATTATTAATGATATTGGTTAAATAACACGGTTTTATAAACCTAAAAAGAAGAAGAGAAAAATTTTGCAAAGTTTCAACTTTGTGAAATTTTCTCTTTTTTGCATTTAAATACTCAAAATGTTTCTAATTATTCAACCTTTTTCAACTTAAGGAACACTTGGAAACAGGTTGTCTAGATATGACAGGTTTAAAGAGCTACCCTAGTATTAAGAGAATGTTATGAACATGTTAAAACACAGTGAAAGGAGGAGATTGTGGTTGAAAAATTATAAGACCCTGGAGTATCACTGTGAAAATGGGGTAGCCCATGTAGTTATAAATCGGCCTGAAGTTTTAAATGCACTAAACGGTACAGTTTTCACCGAACTAAAAGATATTTTTACCGAACTGGGAACAATTGATGAAGCTCGGGTGATTATTTTAACTGGCAAGGGTGACAGAGCATTTGCAGCTGGTTCTGATGTTAAAGAATTTGCCGACTGCAGCTTTATTGAAGCTAGGGAAGTATCCAAAAGAAATAATGCTGCCCAACAAGTAATTGCTAACCTCACGAAACCAACTATAGCCGTTTTGAATGGTTTTACTCTGGGGGGCGGTCTGGAAGTAGCTATGTGCTGTGATATAAGAATAGCTTCTGATAAAGCTAGATTTGGACAGCCTGAAATTGGTTTAGGATTTATACCTGGCGGTGGCGGCACTCAACGTTTAGCCAGATTAGTAGGAGTTGGTGTGGCTAAGGAATTAGTTTTTAGCGGCAAAGTTATTGATGCTAATGAAGCTTACCGCATCGGCTTAGTTAATAAAATAGTTCCGGCTGATGAATTAATGCCAACTGCTATAGCTATGGCCGAATCTTTTGCTAACAAATCTCAAGTTATACTGGAGTTTGCTAAAGTAGCTATCGACAAGGGCATTGAATTGGATTTAACCTCGGGACTCCAATTAGAAACAGAATTATGGGCAGCTAGTTTTGCTACTGAGGATCATCACGAAGGTATACAAGCATTTTTAGAAAAACGGAAACCACATTTTAAAGATAAATAAAACAAAAACAGGAGGTAAAAAAATGTACAACATACAAACCATTGCCGTACTAGGTGCAGGAGCCATGGGCAACGGAATAGCACAAGTTACAGCCCAAGCCGGCTACCAAGTAGTGATGCAAGACATAACCGAAGCAGCTTTACAAAAAGGCATGAACACCATTCAAAAAAGCCTGGCCAAACTAGTTAGCAGAGAAAAAATGAGCCAAACCGAAGCAGATGAGCTGCTAGCCAGAATTACCACTACAACCGATTTACAAGAGGCGGTAAAAGATGCTGATTTAATTATAGAAGCAATACCGGAAATACTCGAACTAAAACTAGATACCTACAAAAAACTAGACCAATATTGCAAACCCGAAGCCATATTCGGTTCCAATACCTCAACCTTGCCCATAACCGTATTGGCAGCAGCTACCAATAGACCGGAACAAGTATGCGGAATCCACTTCATGAACCCGGTTCCGGTAATGAAAGGAGTAGAAGTAATAAGAGCGCGTCAAACCTCCGACGCCGTTATGGAAGCTACCGTTCAATATATAGAAAAAATCGGCAGAGAAGCTTGCCAAGCCGTAGACTATGCCGGATTCATCGTAAGCCGCATCCTCAACGTGGTCCAAAACGAAGCTTCCCGCCTAGTAATGGATGGCAACAACCCTGAAGACATAGACAAAGCCATGAAACTGTGCTGCAACTGGCCTATAGGTCCGTGCGCCCTAAACGACATGGTAGGAATAGACATAGTAGTAGCCGGACTGGGAACCTTAGAAGCCGACCTGGGCCCTAACTACAAAGCCTCCCCCTTGCTCAAACAAATGGTAAGAGCAGGCGAACTGGGCAGAAAGAGCGGCAAAGGATACTACACCTACAAAGACTAACCAAACCATAAAACAAGGAGGAAACAAACCATGAAAAAAGATGACATAGTAATCATAAGCGGAGTAAGAACCCCCTTTGGAAGATTTGGCGGCACCATGAAAGATATGGACGTAGTGGACTTAGGTGCCATAACCATGAAAGAAGCCTTAAACCGGGCCAACCTAAAACCCGAACAAATAGATGAAGTATGGTGGGGCTGTGGAGATACCTCCAATACCAAAGACGTATTCACCCCGGTAGTAGGCAGACAAAGCCTGCTAAAAGCAGGAATGCCTCCCGAAACCCCTTGCTGTACCTTTGACAAAGCTTGCGTATCCGGAACCTCAGCCCTATTTTACGCAATGCGGGCCATCAAAGCTGGAGATGCCGAAATAGTACTAGCCGGTGGAGCAACCCATTTCTCCTCCGTACCCTTTATGCTAAGAAACCTAAGATTCAGCGGCAAAAAAATCGGCGAAATAACTATGGAAGATCCTTTATCACCCTTAGGCTACAAAGACTATGCCCCCGTATCAGTAGACTCCGGAACCGTAGCAGTAGAATACGGAATAAGCCGGGAAGAACAAGACGAGTGGGCCCTAAACAGCCATAAAAAATACGGAGAAGCTTGGAATGCCGGCAAATACAAAGAAGAAATAATGCCTTTAGAATTCCCGCAAAAAGGCGGAACTGTAAAAGTACTAGATATAGACGAACAATACCGGGCCGACAGCAGTATAGAAAAACTGGCTAAACTGCCGACCATATTTGACAACGTAGGCGGAATAACGGCTGGAAATGCTCCCGGACTAAACGATGGTTCCATAGCCCTGATCGTAACTACCCGGGAAAAAGCAGAACAACTAGGCATTAAACCTATGGCAACCATAGTAACCATGATAACTACCGGAGCAGATCCCAGAAAACTTCCGATAGCACCGGCCGTAGCCATAAAACAAGCCTTTGCCAAAACCGGTCTGACCATAGATGACATGGATATAGTAGAAATAAACGAAGCCTTTGCTTGCGTGCCATTAGTAAGTTCCAAAATACTGGCAGATGGCAACGAAGAAAAATACCAGGAAATAAAAGGTAAACTAAATGTCAACGGCAGTGCCATAGCTACCGGCCATGCTAACTGTGCCAGTGGAGCCAGAATCGTACTAACCATGATCCACGAACTAAAACGCCGGGGCGGCGGAATTGGAGTTATGGGTATATGCGGTGGACTGACTCAAGGAGATGCGGCAATCATTAAGGTTGAAGAATAAAGTAAGACTTGATTCAGGTGGAGTCAAAACTCCATCTGAATCTTAGTCGCACGGATCCAGGGACTTAGCTGCCCTTGGACACCCGCCGTTTATCAAGGCGGGGCTCTTAGGGCAGGTTAGTCATCGGATAAAGTATAACAGTTTGTCGGTCCCTACTTAGGTAGGGACCACCACAAACAGGAGGTTAAGCATTTATGTATGACATTCAAGGATTATCCGCTAAAGATGCGATAAAAAAAATTCAAGCTGAATATATAGAAGATGCGCTTAAGGCTAATGAGGACGGCAGAAAAGTGGCCTGGGTTACTTCTATTGCACCTAGAGAATTATTGGAAGCCATGGATGTAGTGACTGTTTATCCTGAAAACCATGCTGCTGCTATAGCTGCTAAAAAAGGATCTATGGAAATGCTGGAAGTAGCAGAAGCGCATGGCTATTCTAATGATATTTGTTCCTATGCCCGGGTTAACTTAGGCTATGTGGAAGCAGGCGATTCGGCAGCCGGAAAACTGCCCAAGCCTGATATGCTCATGTGCTGTAATAATATTTGTAATACAGTTACCAAATGGTATGAGATATTAGCCCGTAGACTAGATATTCCTTTAATAATGATAGATTTACCTTTTAGTTATAACCCTGCTCCAGACGAGCATGCCGTTAAATATATAGTAGGACAATTTGAACATGCTAAACAGCAACTGGCAGAAATATGCGGCAAACCCTTTAATGAAGAACGTTTTCTGGAATCACAGAGATTGTCTAATGAAGCTGCTTCTTTATGGCGGGATGTCATGAATATGGGTAAAGCTAAACCCTCTCCCCTTAACGGTTTAGATATGTTTAACTATATGGCCCAAATAGTATGTTCCAGGGGCAGTCAAGTTGCAGTTGATTTCTTTACCTTATTAAAGAACGAACTGCAGGAAAAGAAAGACCGTGGTGAAGGATATATTCAAAATGAAAAATACCGTATCCTTTGGGATGGTATACCATTTTGGTTTAATTTAAGGATTATGAGCAGAACTCTAAAGGAAAAAGATGCATGTATGGTAGCTTCTACCTATCCGGATAACTGGGCAGTAAATTATGAGGTAGGTAATTTAGAAAGCATGGCCAAAGCTTACATGGGTAATTTTACTAATCGTGAGTTCGGTTATAGATATAAAAATATGTTGCGGTTGATTGAAGAGTTTGAGGTCGACGGTGTTTTAATGCACTGTAATCGTAGCTGTAAAAACCAAGACTTTGCTATGAATGCTTTGGCTAAAGAAGTAACTAAAGCAGTGGGAACCCCAGTGGTATTAGTCGATGGTGACCAGGATGATCCTCGTGCTTTCTCCGAAGCTCAATATGAAACTCGTGTCCAAGCGCTGTTTGAGATAATTGAGCAAAAGAGAAAATAATTTGAGAAATGGATGAGGAGGTATTTACTGTGACTAATTTAGAAAAAATCCTGGGACAATTTGAATATGCTGCTCATCATCCTAGCCGGATGGTGGAAGAATGGAAAAATGAAACTGGTGGTAAAGCGGTAGGTTGGCTGCCTATTCACGGACCAGAAGAAATAATCCATGCCGCCGGTATGCTGCCGGTTGGTTTATGGGGTGGAAATGTTTCTATAAATAAAGCCGGTGAATTCCTGCAAGCCTTTTGCTGTTCAATAATGAAAGCAGTTATGGAATTAGCCTTAAATGGTGCTTATCGCAAGTTAGATGCTATTATTTCACCTAATACTTGTGACACCATGAGATGTATACCTTTGATGCTGGAATATGCTTTGCCCCATCCGCCGGTAATAGGGTTAGCATTACCTGACCATAGAAAAATTGAAGCAGGCATTAATTATACTGCCGATGAATACCGTAAAATTGCCCAAGAATTAAGAAAAGTTGGGGGCCGGGAAGTAACTGACGAAATATTGGCTTTAAGTATTGAGGTATACAATATGCACCGCCAAACTATGATGAATTTCTTTGCTATAGCAGAAGATCATCTGGATGTTATTACACCTTATGTGCGGCACATGGTTATCAAATCGTCTTTCTTTGTGCCTAAAGAAAAGCATACGGTATGGGTGAAAGAACTTATTGATGAATTAAATCAGTTACCGGTTCATGAATTCACAGGTACTAAAGTTGTAGTTACCGGAATTACTGAAGAACCTTATGAACTATTGAAGATTATGGAAAACTTCAACATTGCTATTGTAAGTGATGACCTGGCTCAAGGTTCGAGACAATTTAGAACTCCAATTCCGGCCGGTAATGATCCTTTTGATAGGTTAGCTAGAAAGTTTGCGGTTTTCGAAGGATGTTCCTGTGTAGCAGATCCTTTAAAACTTAGGGGTTCCATGCTGGCTGAAATAGCTAAAGAAAAGCAAGCTGATGGAGTAATCGTTTTAATGATGAAATTCTGTGATCCCGAGGAATATGATTATCCGTTTATGAAGCAAGACTTGGATGATGCCGGAGTACCCCATGTTTATATTGAGTCTGAGCAACAAATGGAATCCTTAGAACAAGCTCGTACCAGATTACAAGCTTTTACAGAAATGATTATTAATAGATAACTTAGTTAATATTAAGGAGGAAAATACCTTTGTATACTATGGGAGTCGATATTGGGTCCTCTGCCTCCAAGGTTGTAATTTTAAAAGACGGTAAAGAAATAGTAGCCGGAGTAGTTATTCCCGTAGGCACAGGAACTACCGGGCCCAAAAGAGCTTTGGAACAAGCTTTAAAGGATGCCAACCTTAACCGGGAAGATATATTGAAAGTTGTCGCTACCGGTTATGGCCGCAATTATTATAAAGATGCTGATGAACAGATTAGTGAAATATCTTGCCATGCTAAAGGTGTACACTTTTTAGTTCCTAATGTCCGCACCATTATTGATATAGGCGGACAGGACGCCAAAGCTATTAAACTGGATGCTAATGGCAATGTAATGAACTTTGTAATGAATGAAAAGTGTGCAGCAGGGACTGGGCGATTTCTTGAAGTTATGTCCAGAGTTTTAGAAAGTGATGTATCTGAATTAGCTGATCTGGAAGCCGAAGCTAGCGAGGTGCTTCCTATAAGCAGCACCTGTACGGTATTTGCTGAATCTGAAGTTATATCACAACTATCGGCGGGTAAGCCCCGGGCAGATGTAGTCGCAGGTATTCATGAGTCTATTGCCAGAAGGGTAGCAGGGTTAGTTAATCGGGTTGGTCTAACTCCTGAAGTAGTTATGACTGGTGGAGTAGCACAGAATACTGCTGTGGTACGAGCTATGCAAAGAGCATTGAAAGTAAATATCAGTACTTCCCCCCAGCCTCAATTAACAGGAGCTTTAGGTGCAGCAATATTAGGATTTGAGAAGCTTAATTAAATAAAAATTAAAGATTTTCCCATATATTTGTTACCTACTGCCATTTATTAATGAGGAGGTGCTAGCTGCCTTAAGAAAAGTCATGAAAGACAACTGAATACTCGAACACTAATTCAACTTATAACAAATTTTAAGGAGGACCATAAATGAAAAAGAAAACAACCAAAATGATTGCTCTAATTCTGGCTATGATGTTCATGGTAAGTATTGTTGGCTGTGGTGGTAATAATGGTAATGATGCCAATAACACTCCTGGTGGTGGCGATGAAGTTAAACCCATTACATTACACGTTGCATCAACAGTAGCTCCTGAGCATTCTTATACCAGAGCTGCTATCGAATGGGCTAAGGAAATCGAAGAAAAAACTAATGGTCAAATTAAACCTATTCTTGAATTCGGTGGTGTACATGGCGGCGAACGTGAAACTGTTGAAGCTGCTATGCGCGGAGATCTGGATATAGTATGGACTGCTGATATGGCCATAGCTTCTGTTATTCCTGAATTAGGTTTTGTAAACTTACCTTATTTATTTAAAAACTATGAAGAAGCAGATTCCTTATACCGCAAAGGTTGGATTGGCGAGCATTTTGCTAAAGTTTGTGAAGGCAAAAATATCATTGTATTAGGCCATGGGGAAAACGATTTCCGTGGACTGACTAACTCCAAACATCCTATTAAGAGTGGCGCAGACCTAAAAGGTATGAAAATTAGAACTCCTGAAACTCCCATGTTCTTAGCTTTCTTTAAAGCTTTAGGTACACTGCCTACTCCGATGGCAATTACGGAGCTAGCTACCGGATTACAACAAAAAGCAGTTGATGGTCAAGATAATGGTCCTATCATCACTTACTCCTTTGGTCTTGATGCATTTAACAAATATGTAACTAAAACTAACCATATGTATAGTGCAATGCAAGTAATAATTAATAAAGACTTATTTAATTCCTTTACCCCGGAACAACAACAAATTATCAAAGAAGCAACTGAAAAAGCAGTTGATCATCAAGTTGAATTAAACCGTGGCGATGTTGACTTATTCTTTGCCGATATGGAAAAGAGAAGCGGTTGTGAAATTATTGACCGTACTCCAGAGCTGGAAGCTGCCTTTAAAGAAGCTGCTGTAGCAACCTGGAATGATGAAAATGTAACTAAAGTTTATGGCGATGACATTATGAAACGCCTTAAAGAACATGCTGGCTTTTAAGATAGCTAACTAGTCACCAGGGGGGCGTTAGGCAGTAGGTTTTAGATAAAGGACGCCCCCCTTTATCTTTTAAACGGAGGTGTAATCAATAGTGATTGATTTCCTGGATAGAAATATCGAAAGATTAACTAAATTCGAATATGCAGTTGCAGTAGGCATATTTCTAATTATGTTATTTTTAATGGTAGTACAAGTTGTATTTAGATATATTCTGGAAATTCCCTTAGGTTGGTCGGAAGAGTTAATCCGTTTTCTGTTTATAGCAACTACCTATGTAGGAGCTGGTATTGCCACTAAAGAAAGACAGCATATAGAAATAAATGTTTTAGAAGTAATGATTTCTAATAAATATCCTGATGATGAAAGACGTTATAAGGCTGCCACCAAAGTTAATGTGGTCAGAGATGCGATTACTACCGTAATTCTGGCTTTTATCAGTTGGGAATGCTGGAAGTATATGATTGATATTCATAATATGCAGTCTCTTTCCGCAGCCATGTTATTACCCATGTGGATAGTAGTAGCATTCATGTTTGCAGGACTATTTTTCAGTTTAATTCATACTATGGCTCTAATTGTTCTTAACTTAAATGGCCGGGGTGCCATCGGATTCGAATTTCTGGACGGAGGTGAAAACTCCTAATGGTACTTGTATTAATATTTATAACTGCATTTATGATTTTGGCTTGTTTAAGAATTCCTATCCCGTTTTCGGTTGGATTAGCAGGTATCATTAGCATGTTGGCTGGAGGCATATCTATTGCTACCGTTCCGGGTGCTATATTTAAAAACCTGAACTCCTTTGCTTATTTAGCCATTCCGGCTTTTATATATGCTGGTGATATCATGACCTTAGGCGGAATAACTGAAGCGTTAGTAACCTTTGTTCGTTCTATAGTGGGACGTATTAAAGGTAGTGTAGGTGCTACCGCTATAATAACTTCCGCACTTTTCGGAACTATAAGCGGATCTTCAGTTGCTACCGTTAGTGCAGTGGGAAGCATGATGCTGCCGGAAATGGTTAAGTCCGGTTATAAGAAAGATTATGCGGCTTCCCTTATAGCGGCGTCCGGGTTTTTAGGTATTCTTATACCTCCCAGTATTCCCGGGGTTGTTTTTGCTTTAACGGCCGGGTTACCAGTTCACCAGGTATGGTTAACGACTTTAGTGCCGGGGGTTTTATTAACTGCCGCTTATGTTATTTATAATAGAGTATTTTATGCCAAGTACGAGATTCAAGATACCTCTCCCTTTACGGCTAAATCTTATTTTGCCGGTATAGGTAGATCATTGCCTAAAGGTCTAGTAGCTTTATTAATGCCTTTAATTATCTTTGTGGGAGTTTATGGCGGAATCATGACCCCGACGGAAGCCGGAGCCGTAGCAGTTGTCTATGGTTTAATAGCCGGCTGGGTTATTTATCCCTTGTTATTTAAGGAAAAGAGTACTGAAGGCCTGTGGAGCGTTACAAAAAAGAGTGCTATTACTAGTGCGACTATATGCTTATTAATAGCTTTTGCAGCTATTCCCAGTACCATGTTTACTTTTGGCCAATGTGCCACAGCTTTTACCAACTTTATATTAGGTGTTACTGACTCTCCGGTTACTTTCCTGCTGGTAGTAAACGTGCTCTTAATAATAATCGGTATGTTTATGGAAACTAATACCGCTATATTATTATTTGCTCCTATATTAGTGCCGGCAGCTAAAGCATTTGGCATTGATCCCTTGCACTTTGCGGCGATTATGCTCTTAAACCTGGAAATTGGTATGATATCTCCACCTTTTGCTTGTAATATATTTGTGGCTTGTAAGTTGTCCGGGCAGACTATGGACAAATTGGTTAAACCAATATTAGGCTTTATTGCCGTATGTATTCCGGTCTTGTTATTAACCACATTTATTCCTAGCTTATCATTAGCAATTGTTCATCTGCTGGGATAGGAGGGTTATAGTTAATGGCTGCCAACTTTGATATATCGGGCAAAGTAGCCTTAGTTACCGGGGCCGGGCGAGGACTGGGGGAAGCAATAGCCCTGGGACTTGCCCAGGCAGGTGCTGATGTAGCAGTAATTGATTTAGATATAAAAGCAGCACAAGTTGTAGCTGCTAAGATTGAAAATAGCGGCAGAAAAGCTCTAGCGGTTGAAGCTAATGTTTGTGATGCTGATAATGTGAAAAGAATGGTTAATGTAGTGCTCGAAGAATTTGGAACTATAGATATTTTAGTTAATAATGCCGGCATTCAAAGAAGAAATTCATGTGTGGATATGAGTGAAAAAGATTGGGATGCGGTAATTGAGGTAAATCTTAAAGGTGCTTTTCTATGTTGTAAAGAAGTGGGCAAAATTATGGTGGCAAACCGTAAGGGGAAGGTAATTAATATTACTTCCCTCTTGGGAACGGTGGCCCAGCCTAATCGGGGACCATATGCAGCCAGCAAAGGTGCATTAGTTCAGCTTACTAAAGTATTAGCCTTAGAATGGGCACCCTTGGGAATTAATGTTAATGGATTGGGTCCCGGTTACTTTTTAACCGAGTTAAATCAGAAGCTGATGGATGATAAAGAAGCATTTGATGAATTAACTAGCCGAATACCCATGGGCAAATGGGGAACTTTGGATGATATTGTGGGACCGGCTGTTTTCTTAGCTTCTGAAGCCTCGGACTATATGAATGGTCATATCCTTTATGTCGATGGTGGTTACTTGTGTATGTAAATAGTAACTAATTAGCAATTAAAGCAGGATATCTATAATAATGATTGGAGCGTGTATAGCAATGACTTGGAAAGAGTATTATGAGTCCCGCAAGGTTAGTGCCGATCAAGCTGCTGCTATGGTTAAAAGTGGTGACAATATTTCTTATGGCCATGCGACTGGTGAACCGCAGTTAATGGCAGCAGCTATAATAAAAAGGGAACAAGAATTAAAAGATGTAACTTTTATTCATGGTTTAGCTATGGGGCCAGCCCTATATTGTGGGGATGAGATTGATTTCACCTGTATTAATCATGCTACCGTATTTGCCGGTACTAATACCAGAAAAGCTGTGCAAGAGGGTAGAGCCAGCTTTGTACCCATGCACTTTTCGGATTGTCCGGGTGCTTTCCGGCAAGGAATTATTCCGCTTAATGTAGCTATAATCCATGTATCAGAACCAGATAAATTTGGTTATTGTACTTTTGGTATTTCAGTTGACTACGAACGGGCTGCAGTTGAAGCAGCAACTTTAGTAATAGCTGAAGTTAATAGTAAAATGCCGCGTATTTTTGGAGATACCTTAATTCATGTTACAGAAATCGATTACTTTGTAGAAAGCAATCAAGATCTATTAGTAATGGAAAAACCTAAAATAGGCCCGGTGGAAGAAGCAATAGGTAAAAATATTGCGCAATTAGTTGAAGATGGCGCCTGTTTACAATTAGGCATGGGTGCTATTCCTAATGCTATTATGGAGTTCTTGGGTGAAAAGAATGATCTGGGTATTCACACCGAGTTAATTTCTGATGGCGCCATGGAGCTAATCAAAGCAGGTGTTATAACTGGTAAAAGAAAGACCTTGCATAAAAATAAAACCGTAGCTACTTTTGCTTCCGGAACTACTAAACTTTATGAATGGTTGCATGAAAATCCAGTGGTAGAATTTTATCCGGTTGATTATATAAATAACTCTCATGTAATTGCCCAAAATGAAAAGATGTTTTCAGTTAATTCGGCCTTACAAGTTGACTGTATGGGCCAGGTATGTGCTGAAACTATTAATGCCAGACAATTTAGCGGTATCGGTGGACAAATGGATTTTGTGCGCGGGGCAACTTGGGCTAAAGATGGAAAATCCATAATTGCCATGCCGGCCACCGCTAAAAATGGTACTATTTCTAGAATCGTAGCTAATTTTAAACCAGGTGATGCCGTAAGTACCCCGCGTAATGATGTGGATTATGTGGTAACTGAATATGGTATTGCCCATTTACGCGGCAAAAATATTCAAGAAAGAGCCAGATTATTAATAGAAATAGCTGACCCTAAATTTAAAGATGAAATTAAAGATCAATTTAAAGAAATTTATAAATTATCTTTATAGATGTTATAGGAGGATTTCTTAAGTTATGTTTTTCAAACTATCCGATGAACATGAAATGATTAAGAAGTCGGTAAGAGACTTTGCCGAAAACGTATTAGCCCCCAAAGTAGCAGAAAGAGACGAACTGGAAAAGTATGACCCCGAAGTATTTAAGGGTATTGCTGAATTGGGATTAACCGGACTGCCTTTTCCAGAACAATATGGCGGAGCAGGATTTGACTATATAGCTTACGCTTTAGCCGTTGAAGAACTAGGTAGAGTTGACCCTTCCGCAGCCGATACCC
>JAEWZB010000099.1 GCA_023395515.1 Bacillota bacterium | reverse complement strand
GACAAATTCCAGCTTCATCTCCCCCCGGCCAAGTATCCAGCATAATAGTCTTATTAGCCCCGGGCAGATACTGATAAATTTCCTCGGTAATAAAAGGCATAAACGGGTGCAGCAGCCGCAGAATATTTATCAAAACCTCATGTAATACATTTTGTACTACTAGTTTTTCCCGGGAATTAGCTGGTCTGAATAAACGAGGTTTAGCTAATTCAATATACCAGTCGCAAAACTCATCCCATATAAATTCATAAAGCTTTTTCGCAGCTTCCCCTGAATCATAAATTTCCAGTAATTTGGTTACCTCTTTAACGGTTTGATTTAACCGCGAAATAATCCAGCGGTCCACTAAGGTTAATTCATCTTTCTCTACATTTACCTTTTCATATTCATTTAAATTCATTAACACAAAGCGGGAAGCATTCCAGATTTTATTAGCAAAATTACGGGTGTTTTCAACCTTTTCCCAATGAAAGCGCACATCATTGCCCGGAGTAACCCCGGTAATAAGGGAAAATCTTAAAGTATCAGCCCCGTATTTTTCAATAACTTCAATAGGATCTATGCCATTACCCAAAGATTTACTCATTTTGCGCCCTTGTCCATCTAAAATCAGCCCATGAATATTAACGTCTCTAAAGGGCTTGGCCCCGGTATGCTCAAGGCCGGAAAAAATCATTCGGGCTACCCAGAAAAATATTATATCCCGTCCGGTAACTAAGACACTGGTAGGATAAAAATAGCCTAGTTCTTTAGTATTCTCCGGCCAGCCTAAAGTAGAAAAAGGCCACAAGGCACTGGAAAACCAAGTATCTAAAACATCTTCATCTTGTCTTAAAGCCGACGAATTACATTTTGGGCAGGTATCGGGATCAGTTTTGCTGCAGATAACCTCTCCGCAATCATCACAATACCATACCGGGATACGATGTCCCCACCATAACTGTCTGGATATACACCAATCCCGGATACCCTCCATCCAGTTAATATATATCTTAGTAAACCTTTCGGGCACAAACCTTATTTCACCATCGACTACCTTTTTAATAGCCGGCTCGGCTAAAGGTTTCATTTTTACAAACCACTGTTTGGAAATCATGGGCTCAATTATAGTTTCACAGCGCTGACAGTGGCCTACCGCATGCTGATGGTCTTCAATATTCATTAAAAAGCCTTGCTCTTTAAGATCAGCCACCAGTTTTTCCCGGCACTTTTTACGGTCTAATCCTTCATAAATACCGGCATTCTCATTCATTATGGCCTGGTTATCCATAACGCGTATTTGTTCCAGATTATGTCTTAAGCCCATCTCAAAATCATTGGGGTCATGGGCCGGAGTAACCTTAACTGCCCCGGTACCAAACTCCTTATCCACATATTCGTCCGCAAAAATAGGAATAAGCCTATTAACTAAAGGCAGCCTTACGTTTTTGCCGATTAAATGCTCATACCTTTCATCTTCAGGATGCACCGCTACTCCGGTATCACCCAACATAGTCTCCGGTCTGGTGGTAGCTACTATTAAATAATCATCTGAATTTTCCAAGGGGTATTTAATGTGCCATAAGAATCCGGCACTATCCTCATGTTCGACCTCAATATCTGAAATCGCCGTATTACACCGGGGACACCAATTAATTATGTAATCACCTTGATAAATTAAGTCCTTTTCATAAAGGTTAACAAAAACTTCTCTAACTGCTTCAGAGCAGCCCTCATCCATGGTGAACCTTTCCCGGCTCCAGTCACAGGAAGAACCCAGCAAGCTTAATTGGTTAGTAATACGGTTTCCGTATAAGTGTTTCCATTCCCAAACCTTTTCTAAAAACTTCTCCCGTCCCAAATCATGCTTGCTTAAGCCTTCTTTAGCCAGGGATTCTTCAACTTTAGCCTGGGTAGCAATACCCGCATGGTCAGTACCAGGCAACCATAAAGTGTTGTAACCCTGCATCCTTCTCCATCTAGTCAAAATATCTTGCAAAGTGTTATCTAAAGCATGTCCCAAATGTAATGATCCGGTGACATTAGGAGGAGGCATTACTATGGAAAAAGGCTTTTTAGTATAATCATCACTGGGAGCAAAAAAGCCGTTGCTTTTCCAATATTCATACCATTTGCTTTCCACCATTTGGGGCTCATAAACACTAGGTAAATTATTCATATTTGACATCTTTCTAAAATACCTCCTCTATATAAACCTTAAAATAAAGTAAGACTTGATTCAGGTGGAGTCTTAACTCCATCTGAATCTTAGTCGCACGGATCCAGGGACTTAGCTGCCCTTGGGCACCCGCCGCGTATAGAGGCGGGGGTCTTAGGGCAGATTAGTCATCGGATAAATCAATTCACATAATCTAAATTTTACTTAATAACACGACTCTAATGCAAGCTTCACTATAAGTATGGATAAACTAGAGGCAAAATAAACTTTAATTCTACTGCGCAAAGCCTGTTTAAATATATAAATATTCCATAATAACCTAATAGCCTATTCTATATTAACATAACCCCCACCTTCTAATTAGCCATAGATAAATCTTTAGCAGAATAAAAAAAACCCTGTAGACCTTATGGCTTACAGGGTTAGATTTAGAAACATGTCATATAGCTTCTTAATTGTAACTTATTTCACATATTATGCAAATATCAAAATTTTATGGCTCTTATTACGATTTTCTTGGACTGATAAGGTCTGCTTAGACTTGAAATGTCCAAGAGCGAAAAGTCGTTTGTTTTTTTGTCATTTCATGCTATAATGTGGTTATAATTTATGTGGAGTGATAGCCATGTATCGTATAGCATCAAAACAACTGCAAGCTTGGAAATCGAAGAGACAGCGTAAACCTTTGCTCATACGCGGTGCCCGCCAGGTGGGCAAGACCTGGTTAATGAAGGAGTTTGGAGCCACCCATTATAATAAGGTAGTCTATATCAATTTTGATAACAACGAGCGGATGAAAAATCTGTTTGAGGGCAACTTGGAAATTGACCGCCTTATTACCGGTTTGGAATTGTATGCCGGGCATAAGATCAATGCTGAAAACACGCTAATGATCTTCGATGAGGTTCAGGAGGTACCCAAGGCGCTGACCAGCCTGAAATACTTCAACGAAGATGCACCGCAGTATCAGATTGTCTGCGCCGGCTCCATGATGGGAGTGGCACTGCACCAGGGTACATCGTTCCCCGTGGGGAAAGTAGAGTTTCTCGACTTGTACCCCCTGTCGTTCTTTGAGTTTGCGATGGCGATGGGCAAAGAACAGTTTGTGGAACTGCTGCAAAAAGGCGATTTCGAGATGGCCACGACCTTTAAACAGGATTATATTGATCTGCTGAAGCATTACTATTATGTGGGCGGCATGCCCGAAGTGGTCTTAACTTTTTCTGAGAATAAGGATTTCAACGAGGTTCGGGAGATTCAAGAGCGTATTCTCGCCGCATATGAACAAGATTTTTCAAAACACGCCCCCAATGAAGTGGTACCACGTATTCGGATGCTCTGGAACAGCATTCCGGCACAGTTGACCAAAGAAAACAAAAAATTCATATACGGGCTTATTAAAGAAGGCGCTCGAGCAAAGGAATATGAGCTCGCCCTGCTTTGGTTGACCGACTGTGGGCTTATCCATAAAGTGCATCGTGTTACGGCTCCCAATCTGCCACTGAAAGCCTATGAAGATCTGAAAGCGTTCAAACTGTTTTTAGTAGATGTGGGCTTGCTCTCCTGCATGGTTGGGCTTCGTCAGGATGTCCTTCTGGACGGCAACGACCTGTTCAAAGAATTCAAGGGCGCGCTGACCGAACAGTATGTACTGCAGCAGCTTAAGACGCTTAAGAATGTCCAAACTTACTACTGGACAGCCGAGCGCGGTATTGCTGAGGTGGACTTCGTTATAGATACAGGCAGTGCTGTCATTCCCGTGGAGGTCAAGGCTGAGGTCAATCTGCAGGCGAAGAGTCTTAAAACTTATAGAGAAAAGTTCAACCCCACTCTGTCTATTCGGACATCTATGGCGGATTATAGGAAAGAAGATTGGTTACTGAATTTACCGCTTTGGTCACTGGAAGAACTGGAGAAGTTGAACATATGGGGGATTTGAAAATGTACAATAACAATATTCAATCAGGTTTCGAGTGGACACAATTTTACTCAGAATTTGCTGACAAATTACTTAATTATAAGGAAAAACGTACGGAGTTATTAATATTACTTGAAGCTGCCCATAAGCAAGCCGGGTTACGTTACCCATTTATAGACAACGGACAGCCTTCGGAAGATATTTGCCCTTTTACCGTTTTTGGGACTTTTAATAAAGGTATTACCACTGGAAACAGAATATCTTTAATGAAAGCAATAGGTGACCGCATTGGTGTCCAAACCTCCACTCCATCAGAGTTTGATGGTATTCCAGTCTTAAATAATATGCAGGCCTGGTTTTTCGGCTATAAAGCAGACCGTAAACCTAATGATATAGATAATCTCTGGAATATGTTTGAAGCTGGAATAATATATGCTGACCAGCCCACACAGAGTGGGCGCAGTGAATTCATCAAATATTACAATATAGTTATTAAACAAATCTGCGTTAAATGGAACATTACTATGGGCCTTTATTGGATACGCCCCTTTTTTTACTTAAACCTTGATGGAAAGAATCGTCAGTTTCTACTTGAAAACGATGATGCCAATTTTATTAATATAAAAGGCATCTCTAATCTAAAACAATTACCCGATGCTGAAAGTTATTTAAAAATTGTGGAGCTATGCAAGAATGGATTGTCTTCTGATGAAGCCAAATTTCATAGCTTTCCAGAACTTTCACAATCCGCTTGGCTTACTTCAATTCCTGAAAAACCAGAAAAAGGCATATCTAAAGCAAGTTTTATACAATGGTTTGAGCCATTGGTTGATGCGCTTAGAGACCTTGGAAATTCTGCAACCCCAGAAGCTACACGCAATAAAATTATTACAAACCTCAATTTGCCCGATGATCTCATAAATGAAACTCGCGGAAAAAATGGCGGGAAAAAGTTTGATAATGAAGTTGCTTGGGCAAGAAATTATCTTGCATATGAAGGAATTATTGATAAATCTACGCGCGGACTTTGGACACTTACTGAAAAAGGGCAGAATGTTATAATGACTTACGAGCTAGCCAGTGAAATTTTCTTTAAGTGGGTTGATATATTAAAAGAACGTCGTGAAAACCCACCAGAAGCTGAAAATCCTGAACGTACATTAAATGAAAAACATTTTTGGATATATGCCCCGGGTGAAGGTTCGCGTAAATGGGACGAGTTTCGTTCACAAGGTATAATGGGTATTGGCTGGGATGATTTAGGCGATTTAACTCAATACGCAAACAGAGAGGCTATGCGCTCAAAAATGAAAGCTTTATATGATAAATCAAAATCATATAGGAATGATTCTTTAGCAACATGGCAGTTTACACATTCAATCTGCGAAGGCGATATAGTTTTTGCGAAAAAAGGTATACATGAAATAATTGGCCGAGGCATTGTTGAATCTGGCTACATATTTGATTCTGCACGTGGTGAATACAAACATATACGAAAAATTAAGTGGACACATAATGGTAATTGGGAACATCCTGGACAGTCCGTCATAAAAACATTAACTGATATTACATCATATACAGATTATATTCACAAGTTGGAATTGCTTATTGCTGGAAATGACGCACTTGAAGAAATGGAATCAGAAGAAGAAATAACTTATGAAGAATATACTGATGATACTTTTTTAGAGGAAGTTTTTATAGAACCAGCCCAATACGAAACCCTTGTTATGCTAATAAAAACAAAAAAGAATATTATCCTGCAAGGCGCCCCCGGCGTTGGCAAAACATATGCCGCCAAACGGTTAGCATATTCCATAATCGGCTCAAAAGATATCAGTCGAGTTATGATGGTGCAATTCCACCAGAGTTATAGCTATGAAGATTTTATTATGGGATTCCGCCCGACAAAAGATGGCTTTGAGCTTACCCCCGGGCCATTTTATCAGTTCTGTAAAAAAGCTCAAGATGATATTGACCGCGACTATTTTTTCGTTATTGATGAAATTAATCGGGGTAATTTGAGTAAGATTTTTGGAGAACTGCTCATGCTCATTGAAAATGATAAACGCGGTGAAAAAATCCGACTTCTTTATGCAAATGAGCTTTTTTCTGTTCCTAAAAATGTCCATATCATTGGTTTAATGAATACTGCTGACCGTAGCCTTGCAATGATTGATTATGCCTTAAGAAGAAGATTTGCTTTCTATGAAATTGATCCCGCCTTTAATTCAGATGGGTTTCAGAGAATTGTAGAACAGTCAAATAATGTAAAATTCGGTGCATTAATTGAAAAAGTAAAACATCTCAATGAAAGTATCAGCCAAGATGAATCCCTTGGAGATGGTTTTAGAATCGGACATAGTTATTTTTGTACAGATAAAGAAATCACCGATGACTGGCTTGAATCTGTTATAAGATTTGAATTGCTTCCTTTGCTCAATGAATACTGGTTTGATGAAAAATCCAAAATCGAAGATTGGAGAAAAAAACTGCGTGGTGTTCTGAATGATTAAAATACAGAATATCTACTATATGCTCGCTTATGCCTTTCAAGTGTTAAGGGAAGATAGTTATGCTCATATTGACATTGAAGATTTTGAATATGTTGATGACTTATTGGCTGCCATCCTTGCCAAAGGTATAGGAAATCAAATCAAACGCGGATTAGGGCGAGAATACATATCCTATACTGATATGGTTAGTTCCCCTCACGGCAAACTAGATGTTTCGGCATCTATCAAAACCCAAAGCCTTATGAGAAAACAGCTCGTTTGCCAGTTTGATGATTATTCTGAAAACACATACGTTAATCAGGTATTGAAAACTACGGCTTCAATTCTTATTCGCTCTAAAGATGTCGCGCAAAAACAGAAAAAAGCATTGAAACGGATATTACTTTATTTTAGTGCGGTACATACTATTGATCCATATACTATTCAATGGTCAAATATTAAATATAATCGCCATAATGCCACTTATCGAATGCTTATTAATATCTGCTTTCTCGTAATTGAGGCATTTCTTCCGACAATCGATGATGGCTCAAAAAAGTTATTCCAGTTCAAAGACGAGCATCTTCATAGGCTTTTTGAAAAATTTGTCCTTGAATATTATCGGAAACACTATCCGAACTACAGGGCATCTGCCGCCCATATAAACTGGAATGTTGATGACGGGATTATTGGTTTTCTACCTGCAATGAAATCTGATATCACTTTAGAATACGGTGATAAAACCCTTATAATCGACACAAAATATTATAGCCGAACAATGCAGACAAACAGTCTATTCAATACTCGAACTATTCATTCTGGAAACATCTATCAAATATTTACTTATGTTAAAAATAAGGATGTGAAGCATTCTGGAAATGTTAGCGGTATCCTTCTATACGCAAAAACAGACGAAGAAATTACACCTGATGATAAATACTTAATAGACGGAAATAAAATAAGTGTGAAAACCCTCGACTTAGATAAAGATTTTCTTGTTATTCGGGGACAACTTGATAAAATTATAAACGAGTGGCTTGCTTATTAGTATTGCCACATACTATTTGCTGCTCTTCACAAATCGTAAGGTTGACCCCACTTCCTAGTACCTCATGTTTCTATTTTACACCTTAGAAATCGGGACAAATAAAATACGGCTTCCATTTATCAGTTATTACAATTTTCTTGGTCTGATATGGGTCTGCTCAGAAAGTTTATTTGGAACGTACATAAGATTGGGCTTTTATTAATAATAGAATTAATCCAATAAAATATAATACTAGTGATATGGCAGAAGCATAAGGTATACCATACCGGTGAATAACTCCCCCTAAAAACAGTAAGACTCCTCCTGCTATCAAACCATACCCTAACAAGCTGGCTAATCCATCAATATCTACACGCTTTTTCTCCTCGGCAGACATAATGTTATATCCCGCAATCAAAAAATGAGCTTTAAAGAATTTTATAAGAATTCCCAATACCAACGATGTAATCATAATTCCGAGATTAGGCACAATTTCTAACATAAATTCCCTCCTCTTATTTTTACTTTCTAAGATATTCCCCTTTCCGAGTTCCGTTTTTCCCTTTTATTGCTAATTATGATTATATATTACTTTATATTTTTTTAAAAAGTTTACCTTATACCTAATTAAATAATTTCACTGCATTTATTTCGGCTTTCGCCTTTTCTCTTACAATTAGCCCGCATCTTATTACGATTTTCTAGTCTTGATATTGTTGCGGTTGCCGGGTATATGATACTCTTTAATGGTAACTATCGAAGAAATTGTAGGGGTGAGGGAAATATGACAACTAAGACGGGCCGGAATGATTTGTGTCCTTGCGGGAGTGGCAAAAAGTATAAGAAATGCTGCATCGTATTAGAAAATATTATTGATCCGGAGGAAGACCTTTTTACTCGTTATAATAACATATTAAGTGTTACCAAAATTAAACTCGAACAGGCTTATGCCCAGCCCATAAAAAAAATCCGCAATGAGGCTAAAGATTTATTTTTACGCTTTACACCCGACCGTATTTTAACGAGTGAATATGAATCTCTTTTTTCCGATTGGTTATGGTTGGATAAAACTGATAGTGAAGAAAACACTTTAGCCTTTCATTATCTGCAAACCCATGGCGAGTACATGGACGACTCTTTAAGAACTTGCCTAAGCTCTCTTACTTTGTCCTACTTATCAATTTATGAAGTAGTAGGCATGGAAAACCAATTATTAAAAGTTAAAGACATATTTACGGACTTAGAGGTAGGAGTCTTAGTTAAGGAACCTTTTGATTCTCCTCAGAGCCTTTTATTAGGCCGATTAGTTCATATGCCGGAGGCCAGCATTTTTTCAGGAACAGTGCTACTCATGACCAATGAAGATGACCGCCAGGAATTTATTATCAACCATTTCAATTATCTTAAATCATTATCCACCGATACTTATCTCAATTTATTTAAATTCCAAGGTCATATTATACTTGGTTTATTTGCCCATGCTTATAAAAAGGTTATGGTAAACCTTAATGATATTCGCTATGCCCCGCTTAATCAGGAAGATAGTAAAAAACTGGTCACAGCTTGGCAAAGTAATGAGAATTTCTCCCCTGTCCACAATTTAGAAGGTTACCAATGGTTTACACCGGTATATAGTGACAGGGGCTATGTTAGGATAGCTATTGGTGAGGAAAATATAATACTTAGTGCCGATGTTCTTGATGACGTTGACTATCTGCAGGAACAAGTAAAATCATTATTACCTACACTTGATTTTACCATCATAAATAGCATTTTCTTGAACCAACCACCATCATTAGCTCATTCTGATATATGGCTGGCCATAATAAAAGACCAGGAAAGTGAAAAATGGTTAAACACTCCAGTTAATGAATTAGAAGGAAGAACTCCTAATGAAGTGTTAAAAGAAGATGGGGGTAAAAACTACTTGCTGAAAATATTGAATAACCTGGAAGATTCTGTAGCTACAGAGGAACAGCAAGACTTTATTGTTTACTTAAAGGAAAGAATAGAGAATTAACCAATCAGTAGTAACCACAAAGGGAGGCTAAAGCCTCCCTTCACTTTCTATTCTCCTAGTATTTCTTCTAAAGCCTTATGTATTTCCCCCACCCCCTGGCCAGTTTCGGCGGAAAAGGAAAGGGGAAGATTATCCTGCATATCCAGCCCTTTTCTAATAGCAGCTAAATGCTTCGGTTGGGCTCCCCGGGAAATCTTATCGGACTTAGTGGCTACCACCAGAATAGGCAGTTCAATTTTATTTAGCCACTCGTGCATCATAATGTCACTTTCACTGGGGGGATGCCTTATATCTATTAATTGCATGATGCCTTTTAAGGGTTCCCGCTTTACCAGATAATTTTCTATCATTTTGGCCCATTTCATCTTTTCGGTCTTAGAGACTTTAGCAAAGCCGTAACCCGGCAAATCCACAAAATACCACTGATTATTAATCAAGTAATAATTAATAGTTCTGGTTTTGCCCGGAGTAGAGCTGGACTTAGCTAACTTTTTCCGGTTTAAAGTTTTATTTATTAAAGATGATTTGCCTACATTGGAGCGGCCCACTAAAGCAATCTCAGGCAAATTATTATCCGGCAACTGGTCAAAGCTAACGAAAGAGCCTATAAATTCGGCATTTTTTATAATCACTTATAAACCTCCACCTTAAGCTATTTAGCCAGATTCTCTTCCAAAACCTCATCCATGTGGCCTACTAATACAAAACGCATTTTGCGTCTGATATTATCTGGTATTTCGGCTAAATCCTTTTTATTATCAATAGGAAGAATTATAGTATCTATGCCGGCTCTATGGGCCGCTAAGACCTTTTCTTTAACTCCGCCTATAGGTAAAACCCGGCCTCTTAAAGTTATTTCTCCGGTCATAGCTACATTACTTTTAACTGGTATCCCCGACATAGCAGAAGCCAGGGCTGTAGCTATAGTAATTCCTGCGGAAGGGCCATCCTTGGGAATAGCTCCTTCGGGTACATGAACATGGATATCGTATTTATCTTTAATTTCCGGGTCAATGTTTAGGCTTTCCGCCCGTGACCTTACATAGGTTAAGGCCGCTTGAGCCGATTCTTTCATAACATCTCCCAGTTTTCCGGTAAGGGTCAGATTTCCTTTGCCCTTTAAAAGCGCAACTTCTATAGATAAAATGTCTCCGCCGGTTTCTGTCCAAGCTAAGCCGGTACCGACTCCGACTTGGTTTTGTTGTTCCGCTAGCCCATATCTATACTTTTCTGCCCCTAATAGCTTAACTATACTATTAGCCGTAACATTAACATAAGCATTTTTGTCCTCAACTACTTTCCTGGCTACCTTGCGGCATATAGAGGCTATTTGCCTTTCCAGGCTTCTAACTCCGGCTTCCCGGGTATATTCCCGAATAATTTTCCTGATAGCACCTTCACTGAAAGTAATATTAATATCCTTCAAACCATGTTCTTTAACTTGTTTAGGGATAAGGTAATCTATCGCAATATGAACTTTATCTTCTTCGGTATATCCGCCTAATTCAATTATTTCCATACGGTCTAATAGTGGTCTGGGGATACCATATACCGAATTAGCCGTAGTAATAAACATTACCTTAGATAAATCAAAGGGAATTTCTAAATAATGATCACTAAAAGTGCTGTTTTGTTCCGGGTCTAATACTTCTAATAAAGCTGAAGCAGGATCTCCCCTAAAATCCATAGTCATTTTATCGATTTCATCCAGAAGAAAAACCGGATTTTTAGAACCGGCTTGCTTTATACCCTGTAAAACCCGGCCCGGCATGGAGCCTACATAGGTCCGGCGGTGCCCGCGAATTTCGGCTTCATCTCGAATTCCGCCTAAGGACATACGTACAAATTTACGCCCCAAAGCATGGGCAACTGATTTACCGAGAGAGGTTTTCCCTACCCCGGGCGGTCCTACCAGACAAAGGATAGGGCCTTTCATTTTCTTAGCCAGCTTTCTTATAGCTAAATATTCAATTATTCTTTCCTTAGGCTTTTCTAAACCATAGTGATCTCTATCTAAAATATCCTCGGCCATATTCAAGTCTAAGCGGTCCTTAGTTTCCATAGACCAGGGCAAAGATAAGAGCCAATCCAAATAATTACGTACTACTACGGCTTCAGCTACCATAGGGGGCATTTTTTCTAATCTCTCTAATTCTTTGAAGGCCTTTTCATGGGCTTCTTTAGGTAACTTAGCCTTCATTATACGTTCTTTTAGTTCTTCTACTTCACTAGTTCTTTCATCTTTTTCTCCCAGTTCTTTTTGAATAGCTTTCATTTGTTCCCGCAGGTAATATTCCTTTTGGGTTTTTTCCATTTGCTTACGAACTCTAATATTAATCTTTCTTTCAATTTCGAGAACTTCCATTTCTTTGGCTAAAATTTCACACAAATATTCCAGCCTTTTATCTACGTGAAGCGCCTCAAGTATTTCTTGCTTCTCGGTGATTTTCAAATTCAAATGCGAAGCAATAACATCAGCTAAACGCCCCGGTTCTTCAATGGCTACTACTGAAACAACCGTTTCCGGCGGAATCTTTTTACTCATTCTTACATATTGTTCAAACTGAGAAATTAAAGTCCTCATCAAGGCTTCGATTTCAGAATCTTTTTCCATCTCTTCTTCGCGATATTCCCTGATTTTCACTTGCACATAAGGCTCGTGAGACATATATTCATCAATTTCAGCTCTGTATAAGCCTTCCACCAAAACTCTCATGGTTCCGCCCGGCATTTTTAAAATCTGCCTGACTTCTGCAACTGTTCCCACCGTGAAAATATCACTTTCTTCCGGTTCATCAGTTTGGGCTTCCTTTTGGGTAGCCAAAAAAATCTCTTTATTATCTAGCATGGCTTCTTCTATAGCATTAATAGATTTCTTGCGGCCCACATCCAAATGAATGACTGTATATGGAAAAACTAATACTCCCCTAAGCGGCAACATCGGTATAATTCTAACTTCATCTAATCGTTGCATACGACACCTCCCAAGCAAATACATTCTACTATAATCAACTAGTTTGAGCAATAATGGATATACAGGTTACATTTACTATATCAATTTTTATTAATAGTTGTTAATACATAATCTTGAACATCATCAGGTAATGAATTAAATTCTATCTGTTTACCTAAATTATTTTCGTCATATTCGTCCACTAGTATCCATCTGGCCCAACCGTTATCTGCATTAGGGTGGTCAGACAAAGCTAGAGCATCACCCGAGTTAAATATTATGGTGTATTTGTCAAATAAATTACTATTTTCATAAACACCTGCTACTTTCATTACTTTCCCCCTTAACTTTTAAAGGCTTGAGCAAAAACTTCATCTAGTTCTTTAATAGGAATTATTTCTATATCAGGAAAGTTGGCAAAAATACTCAGCCAATTATCGGCCGGAATTAATACCTTTTTTATCCCGGCCTTGCGGGCTGCTTCCACCTTACTCATCACTCCGCCTACCGGTTTTACCCGGCCTTGCACTGAAATTTCACCGGTCATAGCTAGCCAATTATCTACCGGCAATTTAGTAATAGATGAGTAAATGGAAGTAGCCATGCTTACTCCTGCTGAAGGTCCATCTATCGGAGTCCCACCCGGAAAATTCAAGTGTATATCATAATCCCTTATATTAAGATTATAATTAGCTCTAAGTACGGTAAGTACATTTTCCACCGCACCTTTAGCCATACTTTTACGGGTATATTTTCTATCATTGCCTCCCACTTGTTCTTCTTCTATTACACCGGTAACTGTCCATACTCCCTGGCCTTGGCTAGCCGGAATAGTAGTTGATTCAATTTCAATTAAGGTTCCGGTATTAGGCCCATATACAGCTAAACCATTTACTACTCCAACTAAGGGAATTTCTTTAGGCTTTATTTCCGAACGAGGTGAAAAACGCCCATTATTTAAAACCTTTTCCACAATGTCTAGAGTAATAATATCAGATTTTTCTACCATAGCTATCCCCGCGGATAGCTGCACAATATTTACGGCTTCCCGGCCATTACTGGAATAACGGGTAATTTCTTCCAAAGCCGCATCTTCTATAGGTAAGCTAATTTTACTTACCGCATTAGCTACAATCTCTCCTATATCTTCCTTATCCAAGGGTTTAAAAAAGATTTCCATACACCGAGATCTTAAGGCCGAAGGTAATTCTTCCGGCATTCTGGTTGTAGCTCCTACTAGTCTAAAATCAGCCGGCAGTCCATTACCAAATATATCATGTATATGGGTGGGGATAGCCTTATCCGCGTCACTATAATAAGCACTTTCTAAAATAACTTTGCGGTCTTCCAACACTTTGAGCAGCTTATTCATTTGCAGGGGATGAAGTTCTCCTATTTCATCTATAAACAAGATACCGCCGTGAGCTTTAGTTACTGCTCCCGGTTTAGGCTGAGGTATCCCCGCCGCTCCCATAGAGCCTGCCCCTTGATAAATAGGATCATGTACCGACCCGATCAGGGGGTCAGCGATATTTCTTTCATCAAATCGGCTTATAGTGGCATCAACTTCAACAAAATTGGCTTCTTTAGTAAAGGGAGATAAACTGTTTTCTTTAGCTTCTTCTAAAACTAATCTAGCGGCGGCAGTTTTCCCCACTCCCGGAGGGCCATAAATAATTACATGCTGCGGATTAGGACCACATAAGGCAGATTTTAATATGGATACTCCTTCCGGTTGGCCTACCACATCATTAAGGTTAGCGGGGCGGGTTATACTAGACAATGGTTCAGATAATTTAATATTTCTCATTTGTTTAAGTTTAAGGCTCTCTTTTTCAGCTTCTCTAACTACCACAGTTTTTTTGCTTTGTTGACTCTTTAACAAATTCCAAAAATATAAGCCAATTACTATGGCAAAGAATAACTGAATAAGATATAAAATCCCGGCATACTCCATAAAAAACTGATTCATTTGGCTTTTTCCTTTCCCACAGGTTTTTATTATTATTACCTAACTAAGCTATTTGGATGAAAAAAAGCCATAAGTAAAAAAAGGTAGCTTTCGCTACCTTTTCCTTGAATAAATTTACACAAATCAGTTAACTTTACGTTTGGCATCTACTGTAACTAAAAGGGGTTTTTCTTTTTTCTGAATAACATCTTTAGTAATTACCACTTTAGTTACATCTACCCGGGAAGGTATATCATACATTACTTCCAGCATGATATCCTCGATAATAGCTCTCAAACCCCGGGCCCCGGTATTACGTCTCAAAGCTTCCTCAGCGATAGCTTGTATAGCATCATCCATGAACTCCAAGTCTACTCCGTCTAGTTCAAACAGTTTTTTATACTGCTTAACTAAAGCATTCTTAGGTTCAGTTAAAATCTGCATTAAAGCTTCATTATCTAAGGCGTCGAGAGTTACAATAATAGGCACTCGGCCGACAAATTCGGGAATTAAACCATACCGTAACAAGTCTTGGGGTAAAATCATGTCTAATATTTCCCCGATTTTAATAGTAGCCTTAGTCTTAATGTCAGCTCCAAAACCCATTACCTTTTGGCCAACCCGATTTTGAATAATCTTGTCAATCCCTTCAAAAGCTCCTCCACAAATAAACAATATATTACTAGTGTCTATTTGGATAAACTCTTGGTGCGGATGCTTGCGCCCTCCTTGAGGGGGCACGCTGGCCACGGTGCCTTCTAATATTTTCAGTAAAGCTTGTTGTACTCCCTCACCGGAGACATCCCTGGTTATGCTGGGATTATCAGTCTTGCGCGCTATTTTGTCTATTTCGTCAATATACACAATACCTTTTTCAGCTTTTTCTATGTCATAATCGGCGGCTTGAATCAGCTTTAATAAAATATTTTCAACATCTTCACCTACATAGCCTGCTTCAGTTAAAGAGGTAGCATCTGCAATAGCAAAAGGTACGTTTAGTATTTTAGCTAAAGTTTGAGCTAGCAAAGTCTTACCGCTTCCAGTAGGTCCTAACATCATGATGTTACTTTTCTGCAACTCAACATCATCCAGCTTCATGCCCAGATTAATTCTTTTGTAATGATTATATACTGCTACTGATAAAGCTTTTTTAGCCCTATCTTGACCAATTACATAATCATCCAAAATTTCTCTGATTTCCTGGGGTTTGGGTATATCGCCTAATTCAAAACCTAAATCATCGGCAAGTTCTTCCTCAATAATCTCATTACATAACTCTATACATTCGTCACAGATATATACACCTGGTCCAGCAACGAGCTTTTTAACCTGATCCTGGGTTTTTCCGCAAAACGAGCATTTTAGTTGTCCTTTTTCATCCCCGTATTTGTGCATATGTTCACCTCTCTTTTAAAAAAGCTATTTTTTGCTGGTCTTTTTAGGATGTTCAATCACCTCATCGATAATACCATATTCTTTAGCTTCTATGGCACTCATGAAGTAGTCTCTTTCGGTATCCCTTTGAATTTTCTCTAATTCCTGCCCAGTTCTGGCTGCTAAAATTTTATTTAAGGATTCCTTCATTTGAATAATTCTTCTAGCATGTATTTCTATATCAGTTGCTTGCCCCTGGGTACCGCCCAAGGGTTGGTGTATCATAATCTCGGCATTAGGAAGCGCAAATCTTTTACCCTTTTGGCCGGCAGCTAAAAGGAAAGCTCCCATGCTGGCAGCTAACCCAACACATATAGTGGAAACATCTGCTCTAATATACTGGATAGTGTCATAAATCGCCATCCCTGCACTAATAGACCCACCCGGACTATTAATATAAAGGGATATATCTTTATCCGGATCTTCCGCTTCTAAAAATAATAGCTGCGCGATTACTAAGTTAGCTACAGTATCATCTATAGCACTGCCTAAAAATATTATTCTGTCTTTTAACAGACGAGAATAAATATCATAGGATCTTTCTCCACGATTAGTCTGCTCTACAACCATTGGTACTAAGTATGACATGTCATTTCACCCCTTATTCTTACTATCATAATAGTATACAAATTCTAATAACGATAGTATAAGAAAAACTATTCCTTACATTTACCATATAGTATTCTTTCTATTCAGCAGATTCCACATTATCTTCTGCAGTTTCAGGCTCTGTTTCTACAATATTAGCATTTTCAACTAAATAGTCTATAGCCTTGTCAACCTTCAGGCCGTATTTAATGTTTTCTATAGCTCCAGTCAGCCTTTCTTTAGCTGTTTCGAAATCCATACCCATAGATTGGCCAATCTGCTCTATTTGCTTATCTACTTCTTCATCACTAATATCAAAACCTTTTTCTTCTATCAATTTTTCAAGCATGAAGTTAGTTTTAACATTACGCTCTGCTTCGGGCCATATATCATTAAAGAAGTCTTCTTCACTACTTTGGGTAGCCATAAAATATTGTTCCAAAGTTAGTCCCTGCATACTAATTCTTTGTTCAAAGTCTTTTAACATTCTTTCCGCTTGATCTCTGATGATAGCTTTAGGAACCGGAACTTCACATACTTCTAAAGCCTGGCCTATAACTTCTTGCCTGGTCAGTTCATTTTTTTGTTTATCTAACATTTGGGCCAAATTAGCTTTAACATCTTCCTTAAATTCGGCTACCGTTTCAAACTCACTAACCTCTTGTACAAACTCATCATCAAGCTGTCTAAGTTTCTTAGTTTCGATTTCTTTTACGGTAACTTTAAATATAGTAGGCTGCCCGGCTAAACTCGGTTCATGATATTCTTCCGGAAAAGTTACATCAACATCAACCATATCTCCTACTTTAGTACCGACCAGCTTTTCTTCAAAACCAGGGATAAAAGTATTGGAGCCTAATTCTAAGGGATAATCTTCGCCCTTACCGCCTGGAAATGCTACCCCATCTACAAAGCCTTCAAAATCTATAGTTAAGGTATCGCCTAATTCAGCCGGCTCATCATTTTTCTTTTCTATTTGGGCATAGTTGGCCTGGATTTGTTCTATTCTTTTTTCCACATCTTCTTCCGTAATTTCATATTTAGGAATAGTTATATTAAGTCCTTCCAATTCTCCCAGGGTTATCTCCGGTTTAACTGCTACTATAGCCGTAAAAACCAAAGGTTGGTCATCTTCAATATTATCCCCGATATCAAACTCCGGCTGGGCAATTGGTTCAATATTCAATAAAGTTAATGCTTCCTCATAAGCATTAGGCACAATATACTCTAAAGCATCTTGAAAAAGGATTTCCTTGCCATAGTAAGACTCCACCAATTGTCTGGGGGCTCTTCCCTTGCGAAAACCAGGCACATTGATTTGCTTGACAATCTTGCGATAGGCGTGCCCAAAACCTTCCTCCATTTTAGCGGCATCCACTTCAATTTGTATGTACGCTTCGCTATTTTCTATCTTCTCTAATTTGGCTTGCATTTATGCTCCTCCTAACTTAGATTTTGACCTCAACTAATGTTATTTATTCCCATCTATTCAGAATAATCCTCTTAAGAATTTACCCTAAATACTCTGAAAATACAACACCTCGGCCCAAGCCGAGGTATAAAATTCTATACTTGGAGCGGAAGACGAGATTCGAACTCGCGACCCTCGCCTTGGCAAGGCGATGCTCTACCACTGAGCCACTTCCGCTCGCATTAGGTACACTACTAGGATAAAAAACAACCATCGGAAAGTCAAGTACTGCAATTTAGTTTCTTATACTATCATAAAGAAATAAATTTTTTATTAAGGATAATATTTATTGTATAAATATAATAAGATTCTTACCCACTCTAAAGATTTTTAGTACCCATGATTAAAATTTAATTATGGGATTGCTTAAATTTTTCTATATAATCCATCAAGAGAGAGCCTAATTTCAAAAGAAATATTCCTTGCTGCCACTCTGTTTCCTCATCCCCAATTTCATCTTGCCTTAAAAGAGCCAAGGATAAGTCAGGATTATTATTAAAGAATTCAGCCAAGTCTTGCACCATACGGTTTTCCAAACTTTTTAATTTAGATATACTAGCTTCCCAAGGACGAAATGCTATAACAATATCCTCATTCCTAAGGGCTAACCGAATATCTCTGATAAACTTTTGCATATTTTTACCCGGCGGGGTAGTTATTAATATATTTTCCCTAGTTACCATAATATAGCCCCACTGATATTGCTGGCTGGCATTAAAACTCATCCATAAAAAAGTAGTAAGCTCAGAACTGGCAGAAATAACTTTTAGTTTACGGCTTTGGCCTAAAAGATTGACTATCAATTCGTAATTAATTATACCGGCCATATGCCAATCAATTTGTAAAGGCTGATTCATTAAGCTCACCGCATTTTGCTCTAATTCGCTCATGGCTAAAATATGGGATTTTATTACCATTTCCCCCCTTTTTTTCAGATATTGAAAATCAGAAGGGTCATAGGGATGATACTCTTCTAAAAGAATTTCTAAATTTTTTTCAAACAAGTCTATTAAATCCGGTAATACTACATACATAGGATCGGTAACCCATAACTTATCACCTAAAGGCAGCAGGCGGGTTAAACCCAGCATTCCCGGCACGATATTATCATGAACTTTTATGCCAAAATTTCCATAAGCCTGATAAGTTTTACCGGTGAAATAGTCTTCAAAGATCAAATTATTGGTCCCTTCCGGATATATTTTGTAAACCCCCACATAACTCATCATTATATTAAAGGCGGCTGTTTTTAGATAAGGGGGAAACCGTTTGGCTTGACTTTCCCAAAATAGATTAGCAATGGTATGCTTTTCTTTATCCTGAAAATCAAGTTTATAATGATATTTATAAAAATCATCAAATATTTTTTCAATTTCCTTAGTCCAAAACTTTTGATTATCTTGAACTTGATAAAATTCCTTTTTACTAGCGGCCTCATTTTCTATCCATTTTGGTTTAATAGCATAAGTAAATAAATTCAGGTGCTGCCATATCTCATCATAAGCCTTCATTTTTTCATTGTAGGTAAGTTCTTCCCATTTAGGATACCCAGCTACAGGTAAATTAAAATCCAAGGGGTATTGATTAAAATGTCTAAGAAATAGACCCGCATTCTTGCTTATTAGTCCGGAAGGCACTTCATATCTTTTACTACTCCAAGAATAGCTGACTCTTTTATCGGTCAACTCGAGATAAATATTTTCTAAAGCTGCCAAAATAACCCGGCTTCTTGAAGTTCGGGGACGGTAAATACTGGAATACTCATTCCACATAAATAGTATCCAAGCTAATTTTCCCCGTTCCTTCTTATCGGCAAAAAGCCAATCAAAAGCGGCAATAGCTACTTGACGATATTCTTCATTAAACCAATTGTAGGCCGTTACAAAAGGGCTTAACTCTTGGTGCAAGCGGTTTTTTCTCACTTTTATGGCCACGGCATCCGGGTGCAGTAATTCTTTATTAAATCCTTTATCCAGCTTTAGTTTATTTCTTATTACAGTTGTAGGTAAATAATATTCGTTTTTACTTTTAGCCCTTAACTCTAATAACTCTAAATCACTTAATAAGCTCTCCAGTAAAGCCCGGCCTTTTATATCAGCTACCGCTTGTAAAGGAGTCATGCCCTCCAGCTCCAGATGCGGTGAATTGAGCCACTCATCCAGATATCGGTCATGCATTATTTCTAATAATACTTCTTCTGCTTCTTCTTCACTAACAAATGAAAAACCGTCGGTAAAAGAGCTGGATATATTGAGCTTCATCAGATCAATGCATTTTATTATTTCATTAATATCTTCTAAACTTTCACTGACTATGACCAGGGCTCCTTTAAGGACATATACGCGGTTAAACGAATCCTTCTCCTGATTAAAGGAAAGTTTTATCCAGGAATTGTTTCGTTCAATTACATGAAAAAGATTATTGGCTAATAAAGGCTTAAGCAAGAGACGGCGTTCCGACTTATCTAACCATAAGGTTTTGGCTTTGATCCGGTTTTTTTTGATACCATGAGTTAAGTCGAGTATTAGTCCGGTTAAGACTTCCCCATATTCATGTAAAAAAAGCTTACTATCTTCAACTTGTTCACTAGATTTAATTGATTCCATTTCTTCCCTTAGGTAATTTAGCTGGTCTGATTGTACCATTATTACTTTACCGGCTAACATGGTAGAATTACCCACTATAACCAGCCTGGCTAAAATTAGGCTGCCTTCATTTACCAACCGGGTGGCAGAGCCAAAATTCCTTTCTATTATATATTCATGACCTAAGAAAGAATCTTGTATGGCTACCGCATTATTACTTATCCATTTGACTGTATAAAGGGATAAATAAGAATGTTTTAGGGCTTCCAGGACGGCAATATACTTTTCATCCATCTTTTCTAAATTTTCAGATAAATAGAAATCAATTATAGGTGATACATCTTTATAACAGCGGTAATTTAATACATACCAATGCCAAAAGACTGACGAGAAATATTCATCAAGCTCATCAGTATTGGCATAAGAAATAAACTTAGCCCAAGCCGCATCTTTATAATTATAAAAGTAAGCTTTTACATAGCTCACTAAATCATTAAGCGCCACTTCGATTAAGTTTTTATACTGGTTTTTTTTCCCCCAAGGAAAATGGATAACCTTACACTCATCAACAATACCACAACATTGATGATAAGGTTTACCACTTCCGCAATCACAAGTACTCGGTTGGCTAAAAACCTTAATCATTCTTATCCCCCCGCCCAACTTTTCCCTTAGTTCCCGAAAGCATTTATCACTATTCCTAATATTCTATTACAAATTGCAATTGGTTTTCTAATAACATAATAACAAAAAAAAACCATAATTTCATTAGAAAAACTTGACTTGCTTCCGACCTATGGGGTGCATAAAATCTTTTAGACATCTGCAAAAGATATGGTTTTCCTTATATTATCAGCATTTCGAATTATTATATTTTATGATAGTACAAAAAAAACCAGTCTTAAAAAGACTGGTGAAAATTTGCACATTTCACAGAGCGAGCAAAAAAGTCTATTGGACTTTTTTGACGCTCTGAGTGATTTAACTTTTTATTTTATGATAAAGTTCCGTCGACTTATAACCACTCTGGGGGTCATATAGCTCTAATTGATTTAACATGGCCCGGGCTGCCTCTATATCTCCTTTGTAATAATATAAGCACCCTAAGTAGTATAGGCATTCATCAGTGTAATTAGTATTGGGGAACTGTTCTAAATAAGTTAAATAATATTTTTCGGCATTATCATAATCTTGGCTGACATAATAAGTACGGGCCAGATAATATAAAGCTTCCCGGTTAATATAATTGTTGCTGAGCATAGAAACAACCACACTTAAGTTGCTAACCGCCGTTTTCCAATCTTTAGCCTGATAGGCCTGATACCCGGTTTTGTAATAATGTTTTTCTTTTTCAATATCGTAATTGGAACCTTCATTAGACAGTACTTCTTCAGTTTCTTCATCCCCAAGGCTAGCTGTATCACTATTGGCAGCGGCTATAGTTGGTGATGATTGTTCCAGGGCTAACTGGTCACTAAGAAGATTTATCTTGTCTTGCATACTTTGAATAGTAGACTTATAGTCTTTATCACTATTGAAAGAAATGCTCATTTGCAGCAACAGCAACATTACAAACATTCCAGCCACCATCATTACTATATTACTTTTAGGTTGGCTTTGCTTATTATCAGGGGATGCAATAGCTTTTTTCTTTTTTATTCCCTTTTTAGGAGTGTTGACATACCGGTTTAGCTCTTCATTACTGATATCCATTTTTAAACCCTGCTGCCAAACCTGCATAGCATTCTTTTCATCATTTAAAGCTAAGTAAGTTAATCCCAGCAGTTGATACAAACTAACAAAACCGTCGTTTTCCCGCATAAGCTTGAGCAAGCTGTTTTGAGCAGCTAAAAAATCTTTATTTTCTATATCTTCTATAGCTCGATAATATCGTTTTAACCAAAATTGAAAAGCAGGACTTTCAAACTTTTCCAACCTGGTTAGGGCCGTCTTGTTATTATTATCCCATTCCAATACCTTTTCCCAAGCCTGTTTAGCCTGATAAAAATCTCCTAATAGATAATAACAATTGCCTTTTATATTACCTAGTTCAACATTATCCGGTTCTAGTTCACCTGCTTCATCTAAAACCTGCAAAGCCCCAGATATATCATGATGCGGCAATTTGTATAAGGCTAATTCCAGTAATTGATCAACTTTATCATTTCCCATAATCCACCACGCCTTTGTAAATATTTTACATATTTACTTCGGCAAGCAGCGGGAAACTCCTTCCATAATATGGAATTATTTTTTTATTTTTGCTATAACTATTTCCATGGCTTCAATAATCTTTTCCGAAGCCTCATTCATTAGCTCAAGCTTTTCCAAAGCCAGAGCTTTTTTACCGGCATTATTTAACTCTACGGCTTCTTTAGCAAATAGATGAACTTTCCTATGAGGGTCATCGACAACCTCATGGAAAATATCCAGAATATCTTGATCTTGTACTTCTTTTAACCACTTACCTAAACGGCATTGGATGTGGTCAGTAACACTTAACGGATCAACCACCAAGTCATTTTTTACTATAAATTCATACTTTTGCACAAAACCCCGGTGGTCATCTTTTACTTGACTTAGGGTTACTTCATCAGGCAGTTTATATTGAGCTATGATATTCCTTAAATTATCTGAAATACTACTGGTATCATTAATGATTTGGAGTAACTCCTCAAAGTTTCTTTCTTGCCGATTTAGGTTTTCTATTTGCTCGTCTAAGGTGTCGATAAGATCTACCGTAGCATTACTTACGTTATTTACCACTGCCGAAATTTCTTGGGAAGAAGCACTTTGCTCTTCCATGGCTGAAGTTATTTCTAATACTACCTCTTCTATGTTGACAATACGCTTAACCATATTGTCCAGGCTATTCACTACCATATTAGTAGTTCGACTCCCGTCGGCGATAGCTACTCCCATTGACTCTATTTCTTCTACGAAATTACTAATATTTTTTTGTACATTATTAATAAGCAGACTAATTTGCTTAGTGTATTGAGCTGTTTCTTCCGCTAACTTACGAATTTCCTCGGCCACCACCGCAAAACCCCGTCCATGCTCTCCGGCTCGTGCCGACTCAATGGCGGCATTAAGGGCTAGTAAATTAGTTTGTTCCGATACAGCCATGATAGTATTAGTTATTTGTCCAATATCTTTAGAAATAACGTCTAGTTCTCTTACTTTTTCTACGGTAGTCTGCCCTTTTAATTTAAGGCTATTAACTACCTTATCTACTTCATTAATATCTTTTTTGCCCTCGCGAGCCGCTTCCACTAAACTAATATATATTTCCTGCAAGTTATGGGCCTGTTCTGCTACCATCTGTGATGCTCCCGCTATTTCTTCTACTCCTACATCAGCTTCCCGCAGATTTTCACCGGCTTGGCGCAGTGAGCCTCCTACCTTATTTAATTCCTCAATGCTTACCAACAGCTTACTTATGGATGATTCTGATACATCATGCATAAAGTAGGCATTGGTGGTAAGTTGTGAGGTACTGCTAAATAAAGCAAAAAATACTTGTTTGACCTTTTGCACTAAAGTAGAAAAATCCCGGGCCAGTCTGCCGATCTCATCATGGGAGGCTATTTCTACCACTCTGGTTAGATCCCCTTCACTTACTTCCTTCATTATGCCTTGTAAAGGTTTAAGGTGTCTAAGAGTACGGTGCAAGACCAGGTACGCACACCCGGACAAAATAACTAAGGCAATTACCGCAATTACCAAACTTCTGGTTCTAGCTTGATTTTCCGCGCTTATAAATTGACCCCGGGAAATTTCGGACTGGATATAAGCCACTACCTTACCATCCGCGCCTTTAATGGGAATTAAAGAAAGGATATATTCTCGATCCTTAGTAATACGGTAAAAGCTTTCCCCTTTTGCCAATTCCTCTTTATCAGCCGGGGTTATATTAATAAGAGGTTCATTGGCTCCCCACAATAACTTGGTTTCATCAGCAAAGCTCATGATATAGAAGTTACCATAGTCTAGTTTTTCTAAGCCTTCTCCCACTTTCTCTTCTAAAGATAATCCTATTTCATATACTCCCATAAAATTGCTGCCCTCATATATAGGAGATATGCACCTTATTCCATACCCGGCTACCCCTTCTTCAACTGCTATAATTTGCTGTTTGGTTTGTATAGCTGTAGTCAGGCCTTGTCTAAAACTTAAATTATCTCCATATTCTTGAGGCTTGTGGGCCCGATAAAATGAGTTTACATCGGGATTAATAAACTGAATCTGGGCTACTGAATGCTCCTGTTTCCATCCTTGAAAGATTGGTTGTAAAAGAGTGGCTAATTTATCTCGATCCTGATCTATATAGGCTTCTTTTACTCCCGGATAGGAAATTAAAGTGTCAGCAAAAAGAGTTGCTTCCTTCATGGCCGAATCTAGACAAGCAGAAACGGTATTGCCTACCTCGGCAGCGTATTGGTCTTCAAATTCCTTAATTAAAGCCTTTTGTGATGCAACATTGTTCCAAAAAAAGAGTGAAAAAACTACAAAATTAAATAAGATCAAATAGGCGATTACTCTAGTTTTAATGTTTTCCTTCATGTTCTTCCTCCGTATCCCAACTCTTATATGGCATATTTTAACACAGTTATCGTGAAATAAAGTACTAGTCCCTCTCCATTTCGCATATTTAACGATTTCTTAACATTCTCGGCTGATCAATTAGGGACTATAATTACACAAATCTAATACATTTATATTAAGAGAAAATACCTTGTTTTATAAAATGCAAATGGAGGGGAAAATTATGATTTATGCCAGCCGTTTTCTGTGGTATGAAGAGGAAAATCTAATATCCGGCCCCGATGTATCCGCCCTACAGGAAATGCTTAAACAAACCGGATATTACTCAGGTAAAATTGATGGTGTTTTCGGCCTTAATACTGAACAGGCCGTACTAAAATTTCAGACTGATCACCGGCTAATTGCAGATGGCATTACCGACCCCGACACCTGGAATATGCTGAGCTGCTATACAAAACCCATGGAAAACCTTGATATAAAAGCTAATCTGCCCCGTATTCACATAGACGTAAATAAAAGACGTCTTACCTTTTTTAAAACCGATAATACCAACAAAACCTACAAGGTAGCAGTAGGCAGACCGTCTAATCCTACTCCCTTAGGCAACTGGGTTATAGTCCAAAAAACCATGAATCCCGGCGGACCCTTCGGAGCAAGATGGATGCGCTTAAGTGTACCTTGGGGAGGCTACGGAATTCATGGCACCAACAATCCCAGTTCCATAGGCAAAGCTGTAAGTCATGGCTGTATTAGGCTTCATAATGAAGATGTAATCGAAATATACGACCTTACTCCTTTAGGAACCCCAGTTAATATAACTGGTACCGGATATAGCGCCCGGCCCCTGCGTCTGGGTGATTCGGGCGCAGATGTCAGACAGGTGCAAAAAATGCTTAAAAAGCTGGGGTATTATAAGTATAAAATTGACGGGGATTTTGGCAGCAAAACCGAAGCAGCAGTTATTAAATTCCAGACTGCCAAAGGCTTAGCTCCCGATGGTATAGTAGGCTCGGAAACTTATGAAGTGCTATACAAAGCTTATGCTAAAGCCACTAAAGATATCCAGCCGTAACATTGTGAGGAGTGAGGGGTGAGGGGGTGAAACGTAAGGTGCGAGATGTATGACGTTAGATGTAGGGGGGTCTTGGGCCTCCACTCAAAAAAGGGGAGAAGTTTTCATACCTCTCCCCTTTAAACCTTCCGCTTATCGGTTTTACTAATCTAAATATCCCAGTTTCTTTGCTCCAAAGGTAAGCTCATCTCTAAAATCAGGATGAGATATACGAATTAATTCTTTAGCCCGGTGGCGTAAATTAAATCCTTTAAGCCAGGCTACTCCATATTCGGTTACCACATACTGTACATCATTGCGGGTGGTAGTAACCATGGCGCCTTCCCGTAAAAAGGGAACAATACGTGATTTTGGCTCCCCTTCTTTAGTTTCATAAGTAGAATAAAGGGCTAGAAAAGCCTGCCCGCCATTAGAGCGCCAAGCTCCCTCAATAAAATCCATCTGCCCGCCGGCCCCGGAATATTGAATATTGCCAATGGCATCTGAAGCACATTGACCGGTTAAATCTACTTCCAGAGTAGAATTTATAGAAACAACATTATCATTTAAACCAATATTATAAGGATCATTAACAAATTCAGAATCATGCATTTCTACCAAAGGATTATCGGCGATAAAATCATAAAGGCGCTGGGAACCAAAAGCAAAGCTGGATACCCATTTGCGGGGCATAAGCTTCTTTTTGGCGCCGGTTATAGCTCCGGCTTCGTATAAATCAACGAAGCTGTCGCATAACATCTCTGAGTGAACTCCTAAATCCTTCTTATGAGTTAAATATTTAGCTACCGCATTAGGTATGTTGCCAATACCTAACTGCAAACAGGCTCCATCCGGTACCCTTTCCGCAATAAACTGCCCAATCAATTCATCCTTTTGCGTGAGGGGGAAGACCGGCAGCTCTACTAAAGGCAGATCATTTTGAACTACTGCCGCTAATTCCGAAATATGAAAATGATTATTCCCATATGCTTTGGGCATATATTTATTTACCTCAGCTATAATCACACAACCTGGATTACGACGGATAAAACCATACACATAATCCGGGTTGATACCGGTACTAAGGTATCCGTTTTTGTCCATAGGAGATACTACAATAATCGCCGCATGCAGACCTACCCTGGCGGTCATCAAGGGACCATCAAAAAGACGGTGCGGTACATAAGAATAATGCTTTTGCGCCAGGAAATAACGCTCTAACGGTCCGGCATACATGGCATCCAAGACATTATTATTTTCATTGATTTTTGCAATTATTTCCGGATTATGAAATCCGCTGGGACGGGCCGACAGAGAAAAAAGCACTCTGGCATCTTTTATTTCTCCTGTTGCCATACGGTTAGCCAGCGCATTACCTAGTTCTACCGGTTGAGCGTTTATAGCTCCGGATGCTATCAACATTCCACTATTAATCAGCTTAACTGCCTCTTCGGCGGTCTTTAGTTTTTCCTCATACACTTTTTCCCACTTTAATTCCATGTTTTTCCCTCCCCTATTCGTAAACTTTTTCCCCTTTAACTTCATCACGTAAACTAAACTGCTTGGGACTCCTTAAAAAATCAACCATAGACTACCCCCTCGCCAGAAAATCATCACAGTACGTAATATATTATTACATTCGTGATAATATCACTTAATCCTTTTCACAAACCTAAAAATTTTAAAAAAATTTTAGGTTTGAAAGCGGGGAGAGCAGGTTAATCATTTTTTTAACTTAGTGGTCATCCCTAAGCGTTTTCAACTTTAACAAATGGATACTTATACCTATCCCTACGATTAAAAGAAATAACCTTATGAAGATATTAGATACGATGATTATGGAGATGGACATTCCTAACCACATAAATAATAATGCCGTAATCCTGGCCTTGCGGCTTATGGCTTTATGCTCCAGATAGTTATAAATATAGCGGCCTAAAACCTTGTGGTTGACCAGCCAAGCATAAAGACGCCTGGAGCTGCGGATATAACAGAAAGCAGATAACAGCAAAAATGGGGTAGTGGGAAGTACCGGAATAAATATTCCTATAACCCCTAAGGCAAGAGCTATTGAACCTATAAAAATGAGTATGTATTTTTTAATATGCTTAAACAGCATAAAAACTTAACCTCCGTCTATCAGTTGAATGCAACTTCGTCAAGGGGGAATTCTCCCCCGCTAAATGTTGGCCGAATCAATAGTGAACCACTCATTAAGCATAGCTTCTATCCGATTATATTATGTTATACGGGATGTTTCAACGAACCTTACTGAAAAGGCATGGGGTAGATTACCAGAAAATATAAAAAACCGCATAGTAAATGCGGTTTACCTATCTCACATGGTCGGGGCGACAGGATTCGAACCTGCGACCTTCTGATCCCAAATCAGACGCGCTACCAAGCTGCGCCACGCCCCGACAGCTTTTATATAATAACATCTTAAAATATTTTGGTCAATACCCAGCCCTCATTAAGCTATCCAGATAAAGTATATGCCTACCATTACAATCATGATACCAGCTATCTTGTCCATGATTAAGCTGTATTTAGCAAAAAGATCCATCCGCGTGATTGCTCCGGTAAAAGTTCCAATAGCTATAATAGGAACCGCCCGGCCTAAAGCATATATAAAAAGCAGGGTAGCTCCATAGACTATCTGCCCACTAGCCAAAGCAATAGAAAGAATCGCAAACATTACCGGAGTTCCACATTGAGACCCCACCAACCCCATTACCATACCCAGAAAATAACTACCTAGAAATCCTTTTTGTTCCCCTACTTTATTTAATAATTCTCCCCCATAATTAAAGTTTAAGCTAAATACTCCCATCATATTTAATCCAATAAGCAGGCAAATAAAGGCCACAAAATAGTAAATAACACTTTGAGCCAGACCAAATATTCCCCCAATAAAGGCTATAACTAACCCTAAAAGCATAAAAGTCGTGGCCGTTCCTAAGCTAAAAAATAAAGACAGGAAAAAACCTCGGCCCTTACTAGTTTCAGAACCACCTACATGGCCAATTATTATGGGTATCATACTCACATTGCAAGGAGTTATGCTGGTAATAATGCCGGCTAGAAAAACTAAAATATAACCATAAAACGAAAAAGCACTTAGAAATCCCGGCACAACTTGATTTAACCAAGCCTCCACTCCACCACCACCTTATATACTTAAAATATATAGTATATAATATCAGACTTAAGCATCTTTCAGGTATAATTCCTTTCCCCAATATAACTCCTTTAAATCCACTTTTTTATCTGGCCCTTTGTGTCCAGCCCAATAATTAGAAACAAAGACTTTTATTCCCGCAATATCTTTAATAAGATAATCTGTTTTTTCATCCTCATCAGGTTTCCCCATTAATACATAATGAGCTAACATAGGAGGACCTCATCCCATCCGCCTATATTCCATATTAACTACAATACTATCGCCGCTTTGCTTAATATAAGCTAACGCTACGGGCTCAATACCTATAACATTCATTTGTATCCCTGCCTTTTTATTAATAGTATCTGTAAGTACATAAATAATAATAAAATCTAACCCTTAGTTTAAGAGTCTGATAAAATGTAAAAATTTATATGTATGTAAACCTTTTAATTAGCATATAATAGTAGGTAAGCTATTTAGTATTTGCTTTAATTAATAAACTGGGTCTTTTGTTGCTTAAAAAACTTATTTATTGCTTGAAATGGCATTTCAA
>JAEWZB010000094.1 GCA_023395515.1 Bacillota bacterium | reverse complement strand
TACTCTTTTATGTTTATTATAGCTTTTTTTCCGTTTTCTCGGTGCCTGTATACTCTTTTTTTCTTTGATTTTTTTATGGTTTTCGGACAGTCTGAGGCGACCAAAGGTCGCCCCTACGTTTTACCCCTAACTCCTCACCCCTTATCCCTCACTTCGTACCCCCACTTGCATATATAACCATATAGGTGCTAAAATAGTAAAAAGTTTTTGTGAACAACTTTGTGCGCAGGAGAAAGATGATGGATTTTTATCGTATCCAAGATAAAATTATAAGCTGGCAAAAGATAGAGGATACCTTGCGTAAAGCGCTCTTATTAAGAACTAAAGGTTTTTCCCAGCAAGAGGTAGCTGACCGCCTGAGTATTGACCGTACTTTTGTATCCCGCTTGGAGGGAGTAGGAGAATTACGCAAAGGTCAAACTATTGCCTGTGTAGGTTTTCCTATACTTAACAAAGCCGAAATCCAGGATATTTTAGAAGCAGAGGGTGTAGAACAGATACTTCTCATGAGCGAAGAAGAAAGGCTGGATTTTATTAATAAGCGCACCGGCAAGGAATTATTGAATGAACTAATGGATATTATGGCTAAGTTTAGAGATTATGAAGTGATAATATGTATAGGTTCAGATGAGAGAATCAAGCTGGTGGAAAATATATTAGATGGACAGGTAATCTCCGTAGAAATTGGTTCGTCTCCCATAACAGAAGATAAATGGGTAGATCCGGCCCAAGTAAGGCAAATCTTAAGAAACATAAAATCCGCACGCTGAAGAAAGTAAGGGGTAAGGTGTGAGGCGTTAGGGGTAAGAATTATACTCCTAACTCCTCACACCTAACGCCTCACTAATCAAAAGGGAGGAATAGTAGTGAAACATATTTTAAGTGTAAGTCTAGGTTCTTCCAAAAGAGATCATGCTTTTGAAACTGAATTTATGGGGGAAAAGTTTAGAATTGAACGAATAGGCACTGACGGAGATTGGGATAAGGCGATACAATTAATCAAAGATAATGATGGTAAAGTAGATGCTTTTGGCATGGGTGGTATAGACCTTTACATAAATGTGGCGGGAAAGCGTTATATTATTGAAGATGCTAAAAAACTGGTAGTTCACGCTAAAAAAAGCCCCATGGTGGATGGCAGCGGACTAAAAAATACGCTGGAAAGAAAATGTATACTGGATGTTCATAATAATGGCATTTTAAATCTTAAAGGCAAAAAAGTCCTGATGGTATGCGCAGTTGACCGTTTCGGCATGGCAGAGGCTTTTGCGGAAGTGGGGTCCAACCTTACCTTAGGGGACTTTATTTATACTTTAGGTATTCCTATTCCTTTGCATTCCTTGCAAACCTTAAAAATATTCGGCCGTATGGCCGCACCTTTTGTGGTTAAAATGCCTTTTGATAAACTTTATCCCACCGGCAGCCAACAAGAAAGCATAATTCCTAAACATTCAAAATATTATTATGATGCAGAGATATTAGCCGGTGATTTTAATTATATCCGCCGTTATTTGCCGGAGAAATTAGACGGGCAGGTTATTATAACTAACACCACTACCCAAGATGATATGACCCTCTTAAAAGCAAGAGGTATAAGTAAAGTAATTACTACTACCCCGGACATGGGTGGCCGTTCTTTTGGCACTAATGTTATCGAAGCCTTAATAGTCAGTATTATGGGTAAACCCATTGATAGCATTGCACCAGAAGATTATTATGATATGTTGCAGGAGTTAAATCTAAAACCGGGGGTAGTTGATTTCGGAGAGGTTTAATGTTAGAGCTTGATTTTGCTTATTTTAGTTTAATAAATTATGAAAAAAAGGGATTAGCAGCCCGGAAATCTTTTCTGGAAATGCTAACCCCTATTTTTTTTAAACCCCGGTTGGAAAGATTGATAGAAATAAGGGATATTGAAGCTAAAGGCTGCAATATTATAGTGCCCCTGGGACAAGGAAATTTTAATGCCTTAAATAGAAATTTACAGGAAAATTTAGTCAGTAAATCACTTAATATTATTAATGATTACAACATACACTATATGGCGGTTGATAGAAATCTGAAACAATATTTACAGAAATTAGCCGCAGAGTTTTCTTTAGTGTTTGGGGATAATTTTATAAAGGCCTTAACTAATGTAATCATAGCTGAAACTTTAAGCCAGCATGAAATGCAGAAAATTGTCGTTATTGGAGAAATAGAAGGGTTTGAAGAATTCCTGGAAGTAGTTGCCAGTTATGAATTGCCTTTATCTATCCAAAACTACAATCCACGTGATTATGAAATTATGTCTTACCGTATGTTATATGAAAGGGGATGTGCCATAAGCAACAGCTATATAACCCCAAAAGATTGGGAACCCGGGGATATGATTGTAAATCTTAATCAAGATGAAGGCCAGTTAACGGTAGGTTCTCCTTCTCTATGTTATTTTGAATTTACTAATAACCAGATTAATATGGCCCCCCGATTAGAAGAAAGCTTGAGAAACAGCGGAATAAATCCGGGTATTCATAGCTTAGCCCCCATTTTAGAAACTTGTCTTCTAACAAAAGCAGGATTTTCTGGGTATAATGAAGAACACAAAGAGGCGAATGAAACTACAGGCCAAAGTTTTTTGCAGCTGCAGGAAGCCGGAGAGAAATTAGGATTATGGGAGCTGTTTCTTGACAAGGGATTTTGAGGTCTATATAATACCTTAAAGACTTAGACAACTACCTAATTATAAATTGGGTCACCCACCGAAAGGGTAGGTTTTAAAATATTAGGTTAGCATAAAGTGCTTTAAGCGGGATAGATTCTCGCTTTTATAAGTTTTTTAGATAGGAGCGATTAGATGGTAAATGGAAAAGAGGTTTTACTAACTAAGGAAGGCCTGCATAAACTGGAATCGGAGCTGGAACACCTTAAGTCAGTCAAACGGGAAGAAGTAGCGGAACGTATAAAACAGGCGATTGCTTTTGGTGATATTTCGGAAAACTCCGAATATGAAGATGCCAAAAATGAACAGGCCTTTATTGAAGGCCGCATTGCCAGCTTGGAAAAAACCTTGAAAAATGCGAGGCTGATGGAAGATCATGATATTCGTACTGATGAGGTATCATTGGGATCCAAGCTTACCTTGAAGGAATTAAAATCAGGCCGGGAAGTAGTTGTTACCTTGGTAGCATCGGTTGAATCTAAATTAAAGGACGGAAAGATATCTGATGAATCCCCGGTAGGCAAAGCAGTTATGGGTAAAAAGGTTAATGATCAAGTAGAAGTAGAGGCACCGGCTGGAATTATTAAGTATCAAATTATAAAAGTGGAAAGATAGCAACTGGGAATCCGTTTTAAGGAAGTGTAAATATGTCTGAACATGAAATTCAAGATTTAAATGAACTAAAGAGGGTTCGTTTAGAAAAACTGCAAGAACTAAGGGAAATGAATATTGACCCTTTTGGCTCCAGATTTGATCGGGATACTAATGCCGGTACTATTCTGAATGATTTTACTAACTATGAAGGAAAAAATGTTAAGATAGCTGGACGTATTATGTCTAAAAGACGGCATGGTAAGGCGGGCTTTGCTAATTTGCAAGATTTATCAGGTACTATTCAACTTTATTTTCGTAAAGATGATTTAGGTGAAGAAAAATATGAATTCTTTAAAAAGCTGGATATAGGCGACATTTTAGGCATTACCGGCGAAGTATTTCGTACTCAAAAAGGTGAAATAAGTATTCATGTAAGAGACCTGGCCTATCTGTCTAAATCTCTTAATCCTCTGCCGGAAAAATGGCATGGTCTAAAAGATGTAGAACTTAGATACCGCCAAAGGTATGTAGACTTAATAGTTAATCCGGAAGTAAAAGAGGTATTTATAAAGCGGAGCCGCATTATTAAAGAAATGCGTAATTATCTGGATAATAAGGGCTTTTTGGAAGTAGAAACTCCTATGATGCAGCCTATTGCAGGCGGAGCAACAGCCCGGCCTTTTGTTACTCATCATAATGCCTTAGACATGGAGCTCTATCTGCGCATTGCTCCCGAGCTTTACTTAAAAAGACTAATAGTAGGGGGATTAGAAAAGGTTTATGAAATAAATCGCAGCTTTAGAAATGAAGGTATTTCTACTCGGCATAATCCCGAATTTACTATGTTAGAACTTTATCAAGCTTATGCTGATTATGAAGTAATGATGGAGCTTACCGAAGACTTAATTTCTACGGTAATGTATAAAGTTAATGGCAGCATGATAGGCGAATTT
>JAEWZB010000058.1 GCA_023395515.1 Bacillota bacterium | reverse complement strand
GCTGCAATTCCTGCAAGTGCTTCTTCTCGATCAAAAAACGATCTTTCATCTCCAACAGCCAGCCTTTGAAATGTTTATCCATTTCATGGTCCGAAAAACGCTGATAATCCGACTCGGGAAAATGGGGGTGACAATTATTTTGTAAAACACCTATTGCACCACATATCGGGCATTCCAGCAGGTTTTCATGCAGCAGTCTAAAGAGATCAGAGCCACAGCCGGGACATTCCATATTGCCGGTTTGATACTCGTGGGTGCTGAAGAGTTCTTGGCCCAAATTTCTGGCATAGCTAATATTTTTCGGGTTTAACAGAGATTCTCCCGGCAGTGTAGCGTGAACCTGCCAACAATTAAGCAGGTTCATCCTGAGCAGCTTGGGCATAACGATACAGGCCGCTTTGCTATAACCAGCCCAGCCGTTGGAACCGTAAGGCATGACTATGACACAGGGTTTCCCTTGCGTTTCCTGGGAATAGTTTTGTGCCCCCACTAATCGATCAGTCAGCATTTTATAATAGCCGTGCGGTCCCAAAAAATATACCGGAACGCCAATAATAAGGGCATCTGCCTCCCTGATTTTCCCCATTACAAAATCGAAATCATCTCGTACCGGACAAGTTTTATCCGGTTGTAAACATACATAACAGGCTTTGCATGGTTTTATATCCAAATCAGTTAGGCGAATTAATTCCCGGCTGCATTCCTCCGGAGTATTATTCATAATTTCTTTAACTAGAATTTCACTGTTGCCCAGCTTTCTATGTGATACTACTAATCCTAAAACTTTTTTCACGATATACCTCCCCTTTAAGTTTTAACGGTTGATTTGCAGCTAATCATCTGCCTCAATATACTTAGGTGGCAGAGCCCTATATCCCATGGCCGCAACTGCTTGTTCTATTGACTGAAGACCGGGGGTAATCATCTGCTTAGATTTGCCATAAGCTAAAAGCCGGCCTTTATGGTCAGTAATTGTTGCTTCGGCTATACAGATACTTCTTCCGGCTTTTATCCGTTGACCTTTAACTATAAGGTGTCCTTCTTTTACCGGGGCTAAATTATCGACGCTAAGATCAAGAGAAACATAACCGTTATCTTCCTTAACATCGCAATAGACTGCCCAATATGTGGCTGTGTCAATAAGTGAAGAATAAACTCCGCCATGAATACCGCCAAAAGGATTAAGGTGTTTCCTGTCCAGATCCACCACAACCTCAGCATAACCTAAGCCTAGCTCTTTAACCTGCATAGATAGTAATTGAAAATAAGGTCCCTGGTTGATAAGAGCCAGGACTGCTTTAATGTGATCGGGATTAAGTAATAGCATAACAATTCCTTCTTTCCTGAATTGCTGTCTCACATACGAGTATTCGTTTTAGATTGAAAAAAATATTAGTAATCAGATATTGTCAATTATAATATGCCTAGAAATTTATTATTAAGTTATTTTAGTAATATTTTTATAAAAATTAACAGGATTTTAACAAAAGTTGTGGAATTATTGAGCGGTATTAATGGATTTTATTTGACTATAAAAGGGGATGATAGGCAAATATTTCAAAATCCTAGATTAATAATTGGAATTAGCTTTAGTTATAGTAAAACCATGGCTTTAAACTAAAGCTAATATATTAAGGAGGGGGAAATTTGTCGGAAGGAAAAGTAATGAATCGATGGTTAGTTGTGGTGGGAGCAGTAATTGTTCAACTTTGTTTAGGGGCGGTATATGCGTGGAGTCTTTTTAATCAACCTTTAATTGATAAATTTGGTTGGGAAAAACCAGATGTTGTTTTGACCTTTTCTATTACCATTGCTACTATGTCGATATTCACTATTATTGCTGGTAAAATACAGGATAAAATTGGCCCACGCTGGGTTGCTACCTGTGGAGGTATCTTATTAGGTTTAGGTTTAATATTGGCTAGTAATGCTACCAGTATTACTCAACTTTATTTATTTTACGGTTTAATTGGCGGTGCTGGTATAGGTACAGCTTATGTTTGCCCGTTAGCTACCTGTCTTAAATGGTTTCCCGACAAAAGAGGTCTTATCAGTGGTATAGCTGTGGCTGGTTTTGGAGCCGGTTCCCTAGTCTTTAAACCGCTTATTTTGGCAATTATGGCTGGAAGCGGTGTAAGTGCCACTTTTCTTTATTTGGGAATTATCTACTTAGTAGCTATAATTTTAGGAGCCCAACTACTGGTAGTGCCTCCTGCCAATTACGTTCCGGCCGGCTGGACTCCTCCGGCGGCTAGTGCTGGGGGCGGACAAAACTTTTCCACTGGTCAAATGTTAGGGACTATGCAGTTTTATGCCCTTTGGGTTATGTATCTGTTTGGATGTATGGCTGGTTTAATGGTTATCGGCTTGGCCAGCAATATTGGAATCGAGTTGGTAGGATTAGATGCAGCTAAAGCGGCTAATGCGGTAGTTATAGTAGCTATTTTCAATGCGGCCGGCCGTATAATTTGGGGTACCTTATCTGATAAATTAGGCCGGATAAATTCACTTTTAGCTATGTATATTCTGGCTGCTATAGCTATGTTTTCCATGAGCGCTATTACCATGAATAACGCAAGTTTCTTGGCCTTATGTTCTTTAATTGGCTTCTGTTTTGGCGGATTCTTAGCGCTTTTCCCTTCTATAACTACAGATTATTACGGAACTCAAAACTTAGGCACAAACTATGGGATTATATTTTTAGCTTATGGTTCCGCAGCTATTTTAGGCCCTATAGTGGGAACTGCGGTTCCGTTTACCCAAGCTTTTCTAATTGCGGCAGTACTATGTGCTATTGGAGCCGGTATGACCTTCTTGGTGAGAAAAGCACCTAGTTTAGATGTTTCCTCTTCTAAGGCTGCTAACTTATAAAGAGCAGTAATTAAAAAATCTGAATTAAAGTCGTTATACCAACTGCCCGTATCATCAAAAATGGTACGGGCTTGCTTAGTTTACTTAAAAAACGAAATTTAAGCTGATTATGCAGATTTTAAGCATATAAAGGAACAAATGCCTTAATGAAAAAAGTATGCTTAAGGATTAAAATATAATTTAGAAGTTATTATGAGTAGGGGAGAAATATTATGACCAATGAAAAAGATGTTTACAAGTTAGATGATTTAACTCAAGAAGAACTGGCGCGTTTTATTTTGGATATGGCTCATCGCATGACCGTCCATCATACTTTGTGGTTTAGAGAGGTGGAACATCAATTAGGTATGAACCGGGCCCTGGATATACTGGAAGAAGCGGCCCAGAAATCGCAGAACATTAGCATAAAACGATTAGGAGAGACACTGGGTTTTGCGGTAAACGAAGGAATTCCTCAGCCTTTATTAGATTTACCCCGGGAAAAGCTAGTAGCTCTTACCAGTGATATAGGTAAGAATTGGCTGGCTATGGATGGTCTTTGGTTTCAGGAGGTAGAAAAAACCTATGGAATGAACGATGCTAAAAGATGTAATGATTCTTGCTGGCATCGTTTTTCGCAAGTAGAGGCCCGGATGATTAAAAACTTTTTAGGATTACCTGAACGGGCTGGGCTCAAGGGATTAAAGCAAGCTTTAGGATTTAGAATGTATGCCAGAATTAATGAGCAATCAATTATTGAAGACAGTCCCCATAGTATAATCTTTCAGATGAATGATTGCCGGGTACAATCGGCCCGACAGCGTAAAGGAATGGCTGATTATCCGTGTAAATCGGCCGGACTGGTAGAATACAGCCGTTTTGCCTGGGGGATAGATGAACGTATCCGTACGGAATGTATAGGCTGTCCCCCCGATGAACATCCCGCCGAATGGTTTTGTGCCTGGCGTTTTATTTTAGAAGATTAGCTTAGTTATAGTGGGGGAAGAATGGGTGGGAATGTTAATCTTCGATTAAATGAAGGTCATCTATTTTTACGGATAAATCTACGGTATGGCCTACTCGAAGGTTTAACTTCTGCCATTCATCTCTGGATAAATGTATATGCCATAAACCTTTACCCTGACAAATTATTTCTACATGGGTGCTGTGTATTATTATACTTTTTATAGAAGCTTGCCAATAACAGCAACGGGATTCGGGTAATAAATTACCTGGGGGAGATATCCTAAGCTGCCAGGCATGTATAATAAGGTGTGATTTTTTATGGTGATTAACGGGAATTTTTTCAGGGGGCCAAGGACCGATATTCCAACCATTGGCTTGGTCTGCAAACCAAAGAGTGTCATTAATATTTTTAAATTGCCCCTTAACTATATTGGCACATTGCAGAAAATCAGCTACGAATAAAGAATTAGGGTGATTAAATACTTCTATAGGTGTACCTTTTTGTAAAACTTGGCCTTGATTCATCACCAGCAGTTGGGTTCCTAATTGCAGTGCTTCATTAAAATCATGGGTAACATGAATAATGCCGATTTTTTCTGTCTGATGAATTTCCCGGAGTAAATTACGCATGGTATAGCGGGTTTGGGGATCTAAGGCTGATAAAGGCTCATCCAGCAAAAGTACCGGCGGATTAATTAGAATAGCCCTGGCCAGTGAAACCCGTTGTTTTTCTCCTCCGCTTAAGGAGGCAGGAAAACGTTTTAACAGATGGGCGATATTCATAGCTGCGGCTAAAGTTTTTAATCTTTTTTTAGTGGCGGGGTTTTTATCATTTTTCCTGGCTTTAGCTCCAAATAGGATATTTTCTTCTACATTAATAAATGGATAAAGTAAGCTGTCTTGATAGGCAAAGCCTAAGCCTCTTAACTCAGGAGGATAAGAGGTAATATCTTTTTCTTGCAGCAGTACCTTACCGCCGGTTGCTTGGCGCAGGCCGGCTATGGTCTCTAAAAGCATGGTTTTCCCACATCCGGTAGGACCTAAAATTATTACATAATCTTGTTGGTGCAGAGAAAAAGCAATATTTTGCAAAGCGAATTTTCCCGCTTTAACATTTAATCCGGTTACTTGAAATAAAGGTGCTTGCATAGGTAAACCTCATTTTGGTATTAGTGTTTTTAAAACTATCAATAATATTAAGGCTAAAGACAGCATAACAATAGCCGTAGCAATGGCGAAATTCATATCCCCTATGGACATATTAAGAAAAACTGCCACCGATAATGTTTCAGTTTTCATCCTGGTTATTCCCGCCAGCATGGCGGTAGCCCCGAACTCTCCCAAAGCACGGGCCCAGGACATCATTATTCCCCCGGCTAAAGACAGTTTAGTTAAAGGCAGGGTAACCCGAAAAAATACTTGGGCAGGGGAATAGCCTAGAGTTTTAGCTACTTTTTCCATACGTGGATCGATACTATTAAAAGCTTGTTGAAAAGTTCTGATAGCATAAGGAGTAGCTACAAACCATTGGGCTACCACCACACCTAGTTGGCTGAAGACCACATTAATTCCGGCTTTAGCCAGATGCTCTCCATATAAAGGACCAAAGAAAATTAATAAAGCAATTCCGCTGACTAAGGGTGGAAGCACAATAGGAATGTCTACCAAGGTATCCCAAATAGCTTTACCGGGAATCTGATATCTGGATAAAATATAAGCACAAGGTAATGCCACAATAACGGCCAAAGAAGTCGCTAAAACCGATGTTGCCATAGTAAACTTAACCGCAAAATGAAACTCTTCCTGCTGCATTACTTTAATAATAGTAGCTAAATCGCTATATGAAATTAGTCCGGCAATAACTCCAATAAAAAATAGGCTCGTTATAATAAAGACGAACCAAAACGAGCCTATAAATAAGCGGCCTATTAAGTTAGAATTATTTTGTAATTTTAAATCCATATTTCTCAAAAGCTTCCGGACCATGTTCTTTAGCAAAATTTAAGAAATCATTAGCTAATTCTTTATCTTCGGCAAAAGCTAAAGAAGCTATAGGAATTTCATCTATGATGTTTAATTGAGGATCAATTTCCACCGCAGTAATTTTATCCTGGTCTTTTAAAGTATTGCTATATTCAACTATACCGGCATTTCCTTGTCCCATACCAATAGCGGCCATTACTTTGGCCGGACTTTCTAAACTGGCCATAATATTGTTTCTAATCTCATTGCCTTTACCGGTTTTCTCAAAAACTTTATTCACCGTTTTTCCGATGGCAGTAGCTTCGAGATCAGGTAGTACCAGCTTTACTCCTTCATTAGCTAAATCTTGCACGGAAGTTATATTAGCCGGATTATCTTTAGGAACTACAATAACCGGAGTATGATAAGCAATAGGACCTATCACCTCGTCTATAAATCCTTTTTCCTTAGCGTTAGCTACAAAAGGCATGCCCCCCGGCATATAAATATCGCCTCTTTGAGCAGTTTCAACCTGGTTTAATAAAGCCCCGGAATTATTATAGGTAATTTCAATTATTACTCCGGTTTCTTGCTCATAAGCTTCAGCCAGCTCGGTGAACGGCTCTTTTAAGTTCGCCCCTACATAAGCAAATAAAGTTTTAGTTTCTTCAGGAGTTTCCACTGGGCCAGCTTCGTTTTTGCTGCAACCTGCTATAAGCAGCATACCTACAGCTAGACATAAAATTAACAGGCGTAAAATAAGCGGTTTTATTTTACTATTCATCCTTCCTCACCCTTTCCAGTATTTTGTAATATAACATAATTAAACATAATATAACATAAAGGAAAAACATTGTACATGTTATAAACTGACATAAACTAACATAACAGGACATTGACTAACAAAGAATTTAACCGTTTAACCAGGTCGAAAAGCGGCTTATTAACTTACAACGGTAACCGAAAAGGATATACTATTTTAGTTAAGCCGGTTAAGGTGAGGGCTAACTTATAATCTGACTTTAAGTATGTTTCTTGTCCTTGGACAGGAACCAGCCGGCTATAGCTATTCCAATTAAAACCGTATAGAAAAATAGTTTCCATTCAGTAGAATGGGCAAAGCCGGAGGATAAAACTCCAATATCCGGGTGTCCTAAAGTTAACACAATAAGCTTAACTCCTACCCACCCCACAATTACAAATGCTGCAATTTCCAAGCCGGGCCTGGAATGAAGCAATTTTACAAATAAGTTAGCCGCGAAGCGCATTATAATTAATCCGATAAAACCACCGGTAAAGACTACCAGAAATTTACCGCCATCCATGCCGCCAATTTGCGGAAGATTAGTATTAGGAAGCGTCATGGCCAGAGCTACCGCAGCCAAAATAGAGTCAATGGCAAAAGCGATATCGGCCAACTCAACCTTAAGAACCGTGGGCCAAAACCTGGAACCTTTCATTATTGTTTCTGGAGGGTGCTCTTTTTTCTTAGGGAAAAATAGTTTTCTTACAATATGGTTAAGGGCAATGAAAAGAAGGTATAAGGCGCCCAGGGCTTGGACTTGCCAAACATCCACCAGAAAAGAAATAATAAATAATGAAGTAAGCCGAAAAATAAAAGCTCCGGCCAATCCATAGAAAAGCGCCTTTTTCCTGGTTTTTTCCGGCAGATGTTTCACCATAATGGCTAAAACCAGAGCATTATCGGCTGCCAGCAAACCTTCCAGAATAATTAATACTAATAACACCCATCCGTATTCAAATAAAATTGAGATATCCATTTTTTCCCTCTCCTTATTAATATTTTCTTAACCTATTGTTACTAAAGACCCTAAAGGGCATTTATAACAAAAAACCTTTACCAAATACCTGGTAAAGGCTTTTAAAATAAGAAAAGACCTTTACCGGGCAGGCAAAGGTCTTGCTAACAACTACACAGTTGCCAACAAAGCCGGGAGAAATTATCCTCCGAAATGACGACTTTGCTGTAAAAGCTACTCCCCTTTAGGGAACTTATTTAATTATTATTTGTATTATGAATTACCTATATTTCATTTGTCAATAGTTTATTCTTGTTAGCTTATGCAGTAACCTATAGGATTTGTTCCTGTTTTTATGGTAATTTAGTGATAGTAAAACTAGGGTATGTAAATGGGGGTGGTTCGTTAAGGGGGTTTATCTTTCCTTAGGAACACGATTTTACGATAGAAATATGAGATGGAGACGATATTAGTATCTCTGTATTTAAACAGTATGGGAGGAAGAGCATTTGAGGACTATTGGATTAATTGGCGGAATGAGTTGGGAAAGTACGGTTACCTATTATCAAATCGTTAATGAAGTTGTTAAAAGACAACTGGGAGGCTTTCATTCTGCCCAGGTTATATTATACAGTGTTAATTTTCACGAAATTGAGGAGTGTCAAGCCCGGGGTGAGTGGGAAAAAAGCGCAGATATTTTAAGCCATGCCGCCCGAAGTCTGGAAAAAGCCGGAGCTGATTTTATTTTGATTTGCACTAATACTATGCACAAAGTCGCACCTCAAATCCAGGAACAAATTAATATTCCTATTGTCCATATTGCAGAAGCTGCGGCTGAAGAACTGAAACGCCATAATATAAAACGCGCAGCCTTACTCGGTACCAAATATACAGTGATGGAAACCTTTTACCAAGAAAAGCTTTTAGCAGCAGGCATTGACGTACTTATTCCAGCAATTGAAGATATAGAGCTGATTAACCGCGTGATTTACAATGAATTATGTTTAGGTATTATATCTGAGAATTCCCAAAGGGAATATTTGCGAATTATCCAGCAACTGGAACAAAACGGTGCCCAAGGTGTCATTCTTGGCTGCACGGAAATTGGTTTATTAGTTAAGCAGAAGGATACTACTTTGCCCGTATTTGATACGACCATAATTCATGCAACTAAAGCCGCTTTATTATGTATGGGCCAATAAGCGCTACCAACTGTGCCCTAGTACTCTCTTACCAGATTTGTGCGTAAGCAGCATTTTTGTAAATGTCCTCCAAGCGGGCTTTATGGCCTTTCTCCATAGCTGATAATGACTGAAAAAGGTGTTGCTGTTCGGGATTATCTGTGCATTTGGACAGGAGGTCATATAAGATCATAGCTTCTTCTTCATTTTTCATAGCCAGGGCAATAGCATCTACAAAGGCCATTTCAATAGAAAGGACGGGCTTTTCAATTTCTTCCGCTATACCAAGGTCAGGTAAATCATAGGTAGGAATGGATTGCATATTAGATAAATCAAGGTTAGCCAAAGTTTCTTCATGTTGTTTTTCTTCTTCGGCTAATTCGCTAAATAAAGCCTGGGCGGAAGGGTCGGTCATTTTTTGAGCTGCTGCTGAGTAAAACTGATAAGCAGCTACTTCGCTTTCAATAGCACTATTAATAATATCTTCTAAGGTTTGGGCATTCATTATTCATCCTCCTCATTTGCTTTAACATCTCATCTTTTTTATAACACATTTGGCTATAAGTTATAAGGGGTGATATTTTGTTTTCATGTAAGGCAGACTAGATTTTTCAATTAATTACAAACCAACTTATGGTATACTAAAAATTAATCAATTATTGGGGATTATACCAAAAATCGCAGCTTATATGAAGGCAATTTGATCGGGAGGAGATTTTATTAATGAAGAATAATATTGGCAAATCCAGAGGATTATTTTCCAAAAATCATTGTGGAGAAACTACTCACATAATTAATTATGTAGAAGAACGCTTTGAGGGTAGAGCTGCAAAAGAGCCGGAAGTTAAATATCCCATTCATATCGCCTTTCTTGGTTATTTTAAACGTCTTTTTGAGAATGAAAAGCAGATGTCTAAGTCGTCTAAAAAGCTTATTAAAATTACTGCTTCGCTTAGTGACTTTGATGTTAATATGTCCCATATTGCTAATCAGCAAATAGAGTTTGCCAAAGAAATAGCTTTGCTTAGTGAATCTAATTTAGCGGTTGTTGAACAAACTAATGCCAGCATGAATAGTGTTAATGATACTATTAGCCAAACCTCCGACACTCTAGAAGAGTTATCTTCTGCTTCAGAATTATTAGTAGAAAGTAATTTTAATGGCTTAAACCAACTAAAGGATGTTAATGATTTAAAAGATAATGTGATTCTTGATGCTACGGTTATGGGAGAGAAAATTGACCAACTAGTTGATATGGCCAATCATGTTAATAATATTGTTAATGGTGTAGAAGCTATCGCCGAACAAACTAACCTCTTGGCCTTAAATGCTTCTATTGAGGCGGCCCGGGCTGGTGAGCATGGGCGGGGATTTGCCGTGGTTGCTGAAGAAATAAGAAAACTTGCTGATGGTACCAAAAAGAGCTTAGATAACATGAAGACCTTTGTAAATAATATCCAGGAAGCGGCCCGGGAAGGTAAACTTAGCATGGATAATACCATGTCTTTGACCCAAAAAATGAGTAATGAAATTGATAAGATTACGGATACCATGGAAAAGAATGTAGGGATGCTGCAAAATACCATAAGTAAGGTACAAGTTATTAATACTTCCATGGATGGTATTAAAAGGGCGGCGGAAGAGATAAACCGGGCTATGGATGTATCAAGCCGGGATGCTGAAAACCTGGCGCAAATGACTCAGGTTATCCATCGTGATGCTACGGCTAGTGCTGATTTCGCTAAACAAATTGCCAAAATTGATAATGAGCTTTCCGGACTGGTAAAAGAGCAAATGGAAGCTCTGCGTGGCAGCAGTAATGCCCTAAATAATCATGAATTTTTAGAAACTATAGAAAATGCCAAAGATGCCCATACCAGGTGGCTTAGTAATCTGGCTCGGGTTGTCAATGAAATGAAAACCTACCCTTTACAAACTGATGCCACTAAATGTGCTTTCGGACATTTTTATCATGCCGTAAGGGTAGACTATCCTTCTATTGCCGTGGAATGGGGTAAAATTAACGGAATACATAATGAGTTTCATGCTATGGGAGAGGCCGCTATTGAAGCAGTCAGAACGAGGCAGGAGGCCAAGGCTAAAGAATATTATAGTAGAGCGCAGAAACTTTCCCAGGATATGTTTGTATGTTTAAATAAAGTTGCTACGGAAGTAGCCGAGCTTACCAGGCAAAACATCCAGATTTTTGGGACTAATGGTGGTTCCCGTTTAGAAATTGCCAGCTCTGTTCATCATGATTGTGCCCATAAACATGATAAAGATCATAAACATTGCTCTCATTAAAACAAGGTAAGGAGTTAGGGGTGAGGTGTGAGGCGGGTACAGTAATAGCCCTTTAATTCTTACTAATAAAGATTAGCTTTCCGTCACCAGAATAAATGAAGCATATAAATATAGGGTGGAATAAATAGTTATTCCACCCTTTTCGTATTCTTGATGTTTTTTAAGCTATAGGGAGACCTGCTTTAATACGTTGCCCCATGGCATCAACCGTCAGAAAAGCATTATAAACCAGATCTTCGGTAACCGGGAAAGGGTGATTAAAAATGGAAGCTTTAGCTCCACAAGAAACGGCTACTGCTTCCCGTAAACGCTCCTCTGAAATATCGGCTAAGTTCAAATCTGCTAAAGTCAAAGGTAAACCTACCTGATAGCTAAAGTTAAATACCTGTTCCAGAACACTCTTGGGACGTCCTTCTAATACTAATTGAACTAGAGTAAGGAACCCAATTTTTTCACCATGGTAGAAATTATGACACTCGGGCAGCATGTTAAGTCCATCTTGTAATGAATGGGCGGCTGCCACTCCTCCACTTTCAAAACCAATCCCGCTTAATAGTATATTAGCTTCTACCACCTTTTCTAAGGCGGGGGTAACTACCTGCCTTTCATGGGCAATTTTCGCTTGCAGACCATATTCCATTAGTATATCAAAACATAGCCGGGCCGAAGTTAGGGCCATGGCCGTGGCTTGCCCCCGGGCTACATTGCGTGAACCTGAACTTGCACATGCGTCAGCTTCAAACCAGGTAGCTAAAGCATCACCCATACCTGCTATTAACATCCTTACCGGGGATTTAGCAATAATGGCGGTATCTACCAGAACTAAATCGGGATTCTGAGGCGGGATAAAGAAGCGTTCTATGGTACCGTCTTCTTTATAGATAACTGACATGGCACTGCACGGGGCATCACTTGATGCAATAGTAGGCAAGATTACCGTAGCTGCTTGGCTAGCGACAGCAACTGCTTTAGCCGTATCAATAACTTTACCTCCACCACTGCCAATTATAATATCGCATTGGTTTTGCTCAGCTATATTGGCTAAACGCTCAATTTCGGCGGTGCTGCACTCTCCCCCGAAAAGTTCTTCCATTTGGCTGATGCCGTTTTCAGCCAGGCTTTGCTCCCGGCCTGGGCGGGTAGCTGCTAATCCAGTTGGTCCGCCAATGACTAAGGCCTTTTTACCCAGCTTTTTAATATGCCGCCCAATTTCAAAAATTGCACCTTCTCCTTGTACATAGCGGCTCGGCGAAATCAATACTTTTACATTTCCTGCCATAATTATACCTCCAATCAATTACTTAAATCGCCAAAATAGTCTAAAAATTAATATAAATTATTATAACATACTAAGCAAATGATATTTATTCAGGGTCGACTCACAACTGAATCAAATAAAGGTAATAGTAGATTTACCTAACTTTTAAAGCTCTGAGAAATTTAAGGAAGAATTAAATTTATTATTATTATGTTCAGGCAGAATCGGGGTTTAAAGTTTTTAAAATTTATACGTTTACTGCTTAAGGCTGCAATTATTAAAATTGGCATGACTTTTGCAATATTGTTTAATGGTCAATGGTAATTGATGGTTTGCGTGAACCTTACAGTTTTTAAATAAATGCGGAAAGGAGACCAAGACCATGAAATGGCAAGAGTATTATCAAAGTAGGACAACTACACCTGAAGAAGCGGTAAAGGTTGTTAAACCGGGAGATCGCATAGTATTAGCCCATGCCTGTGGTGAGCCCCAAGTAATTGTTGAAGCACTCATAGCAAGAGCACCGGAATTAAGTAATGTGGAAATAGTGCATGAGGTGGCTATGGGTAAAGCCATATATTGCCGGCCGGAGTACGAAAAAAGTTTTAGACATAATGCTTTTTTTGCCGGTAAGTTAAGCAGGCAAGCTATAAAAGAGGGAAGAGCTGATTATACTTCCATATATTTTCATGAAGTACCCAGTCTTTTTCGCAGCGGTTTGTTCCCCATAGATGTGGCTATGGTTTCGGTGGCTCCTCCAGATGAGAATGGTTATGTAAGTCTGGGGGTGTCGGTAGATTATACTCTGCAAGCTATTAAAAGTGCGCAACTGGTTATTGCGGAAGTAAATCCTAATATGCCCAGAACGGGTGAAAGCTCGTTAGTAAGTGTGGCAGATATTGATTACTTTGTACCGGTTAATATACCTATTATTGAATTGGAGCTTCCTGTAATTGGGGAAGTTGAGCAAAAGATCGGACAAAATATTGCTAATCTAATCAATGATGGGGATTGTCTGCAATTGGGTATAGGGGCAGTACCTGATGCAATATTAGGTTTTTTGCAGGATAAAAAAGATTTAGGTATACATTCGGAAATGATTTCTGACGGAGTTATGGATTTGGTAGAGGCCGGAGTAATTAACTGTTCCCGTAAAAATTATTATCCTAATAGTATGGTTATAACCTTTGCCATGGGGAGTAAGCTTTTCTATAAATGGCTAAATGATAATCCTATGATTAAAGCCTTGCCGGTGGATATAACTAATGACCCCGTCAATGTAGCTAAAAATGATAATTTAGTAGCAATTAATTCCGCATTATCAGTAGATTTATTAGGGCAAGTAGCAGCAGATACCTTGGGGGGGATACAGTTTAGCGGAGTAGGGGGGCAGGTTGATTTTATCCGGGGTGCTAACCAATCTAAAGGGGGCCGGGCAATTATCGCCCTGCCATCTACGGCAGCCAATGGTTCGGTTTCCCGTATTGTGGCATCCCTGGCCCAGGGGCAGGCAGTTACTACCAGCCGTTATGACGTGGATTATGTAGTAACTGAATATGGAGCAGCCCACTTAAAATGGAAGACTAACCGCGAACGGGCTAATGCTTTGATTAATATAGCGGCTCCCGAATTTAGAGACCTACTTCGCCAAGAATACCGGCAAATATATGGTTCCCTATAGTCTTTTTCGTGTCTAAAGTAAAAATTTAGACCTCATAGTCCTCCTTTTTAACTCAGACCTGGTAAAGGTCTGAGTTTTTTTAAGAAGTAGTACGGTGTACAATGAAAATTTTTTGATTTAATATTGAGTCAAGGCTAAAAGTTAATATGGGAACGGAATTCGGTTTTGTCATTTAAGGAAGGGGGCAAAAATGAACGTACAAGTCGACTTGTTGGAAGAAGTGGCTAATGTAGTATCTGATGCTTTAATGCTCCTTGACCATGAAGGGAGGTTGCTCTGTTACAATCGTACGGCTAAAGGTTTGTTTGACCTGCCGGAAAAATCTTCAAGTAGATACTTTTGCGATTTTACTAAGGATAAAGACCTGTTAAAGTTGCTTAAGACCAACAAAAAAGTATTGAAAAAAACTATTACGTGCCAAGAGAAAAATTATCATTGTCATTTAGTCAGTATTAATAATAAGGGTTTTAAGGGAAAAGTAATATGTTTTAAGGAGATAAATAATATTTCTTTAATTCAGGATGAATTATCGGAGTTGCGGGCCTTAATAGAGGAATTAGACAGTATTTTTCAAGCTTCTTATGACTACATATTTGTAACCGATGCTAAGGGTAATGTTAAGAAAATTAATGAATCATATACGCGTATTACCGGTTTTACTGAAGAAGAAATTGTGGGTAAAAATATTTATGATCTAGTGAAAAAAGGATATTTTGATCGGGCGGCTACCATTGATGTAATTGAATCGAAAAAATCGCAAACCTTTACCCAAACTCTAAAGACGGGAAAAACGGTATTAGTTACCGGTAATCCATTATTTTCTGAAAAAGGCAAACTTATTGGGGTGGTAACTAACGGACGTGATATAACCGAATTATACCGTTTAAGGCAGGAAATAATACGGGCTCAAGGATTAAGTCAGCATTATCAAAAAGAAATTTTAAAATTTCAATTTGATGGAAATGAAGAAGATTATATTGTGGCTTCCGAGAAGATGGAGGAAGTTTCTAATCTAATCAAAAGAATAGCCCAAGTTGAATCTACGGTATTAGTTTTTGGAGAATCTGGGGTAGGAAAGGAAATTGTAGCCCGGGAAATCCATCGGCACAGTATGCGCTCAGAACGTCCGTATATATGTATAAACTGTGCGGCCATCCCCGAAAATTTACTGGAATCGGAGCTGTTTGGCTATGAATCCGGTTCTTTTACTGGGGCCAGTAAACAGGGTAAAATGGGAATATTTCAATTAGCCGACGGTGGGACCCTTTTTCTTGATGAAATAGGGGAGTTGCCTTTTTATTTACAAGCCAAACTACTCCGGGTCATTCAAGAAAAAGAAATAGTGCGGATTGGCGGGATAAATCCCATTCCCATTGATGTACGGCTTATAACTGCTACTAACCGTGATTTATGGAAAATGGTGGCCGAAAGGCAGTTTAGAGAGGATCTTTACTATCGTTTAAATGTAGTACAGATAAGGATACCGCCCCTTAGAGAAAGAAAAGAGGAAATTCCGGTTTATGCTGATTATTTTCTAGGTATACTCAACCGTAAATATAAATTAAATAGACAGCTTAATCCTGAATTGATAGAAGTACTAACGGAATATGACTGGCCGGGTAATATCCGGGAGTTGCGTAATGCCTTGGAACAGGCTTATGTTACTTCAGCAGATACATTTATAACCGATATTAAATTAGGCCCCAAACAAGAAATACACAAGATTATTAGACATACTGAAAACGATGAACTTACCAACCTTTCTCTAAAAGATTCCTTACAAGAATATGAAAAAAGACTTATTCAAGCTGCTCTTACCCAACATATTACTACCCGCAAAGCCGCTGCTGCTTTAGGGGTGAGCCAAGCTACTATTTGGCGTAAAGCGAAACAGTATGAGATTAGTGTTAATGAAGATAAAGAACCGATGTTGACCCAAAGATGAGTCAAGACATTTCACATTTGTGTCAAAAAAGCCTAAATGAGCAACATTATTCAACACAAAAGGTATATTTATGAAGTCTTACCGCAGTTAACTAAGTTTTACCTAAACTTAGAAACGGCGGTATTTTTTTGTGCTATAAATGTATCAAAAAAGTTATCACCATTAACATGGCATATTATTTGCAACATAAAAGTTCAAATCAATAAATGGTTGGGAGTGAATAATATGCGCTATGACAATATTGCTGTAGAGAACCGGGAAAATGTGCAGATTTTATATATTAATCGCCCGCAAGTATTAAATGCATTGAATGAAAAAACTTTGTTAGAAATAGAAGCGGCGGTTAATGATTTTGCTAAAGATGAAAAGTTAGCCGTTATGATTATAACCGGAAGCGGGGAGCGGGCCTTTGTGGCAGGTGCAGACATTGAATCCCAGTACCCTTTAGATGCTGAAGGAGGACGGAACTGGGCTTTTTTAGGTCATCGGGTTTTCCGGCTGATAGAAAATATTGAAAAACCAGTAATCGCAGCTATAAATGGTTTTACGTTGGGCGGAGGATGTGAACTGGCCATGGCTTGCGATATACGCCTGGCTTCGGAAAAAGCTCAATTAGGACAACCGGAGGTGACTTTAGGCATTACCCCTGGCTATGGCGGAACCCAAAGACTTACCAGGTTGGTGGGTACGGGGAAGGCTAAACAACTAGTGTTTACCGGCAAGAAAATTAATGCTCAGGAGGCTTACCGGATTGGGCTGGTAGATGAAATATACCCCCATGAAGAACTAATGGAGAAAGCGGTGGCGATGGCCAGAATAATAGCCTCTAATGCACCGCTGGCGGTTCGGTATGCTAAACAACAAATTAACCAGAGTTTGCAAATAAATGATGATATCGCGGTGGTGGTAGAAGCAGGGCTTTTTGGTCTCTGTTTTGCTACTAAGGATCAAAAGGAAGGTATGGGGGCTTTTTTGGAGAAAAGAAAACCCTTTTTTACAGGTGAATAAAATAAGGAGGTCATCATAAATGAATTTCTCGTTTTCCAGTGACCAAGAAATGCTTCGGCAATCAGTTCGTGATTTTGCAGAAAATGTTTTAGGACCCGGGGTAGTTGACCGTGACGAAAGGGAGTACTATGACCCCTCCACATTTAAAGCTATGACGGATTTAGGTCTGACCGGTATTCCTTTCGAAGAAAAATGGGGAGGAGCCGAAATGGGCATGGTGGCTTATGCTCTGGCTATAGAGGAAGTCGCCCGCATTGACCCTTCAGCCGCCGATACTCTATCCGCCCATGTAAGTCTGGGAGCTTTTCCGATCAGAATGTTTGGCAGCGAAAAACAAAAGGAAAAATATCTTATTCCCCTAGCAACTGGTGAAAAACATGGAGCTTTTGCTTTAACTGAACCTAACGCAGGTTCTGATGCCTTAGGAATGACTACTAAAGCAGAACTAAAAGAAAATGAATTTATTTTAAATGGACGTAAAATTTTTATTACTAACGGGGGAGCTGCAGATATTTATATCGTTTTTGCCCGTACCGGTGCTAAAGAATTAGGCAGTAAAGCTTTTAGTGCTTTTATTGTGGAAAAAGGGACTCCTGGTTTCAGTTTTGGCAAGTTTGAAAAGAAAATGGGACTGCGCGGCACCCAGAACTGTGACTTAATTTTTGAAGACTGTAGGATTCCGGCGGCCAATCTATTAGGCGAAATAGGCCAAGGCTTTAAAATAGCTATGCAAACTTTGGATGGCGGGCGCATTGGTATTGCGGCTCAAGCTGTAGGCATTGCCCAAGGAGCCATGGAAAAAGCTATAGAATATGCGAAAACCAGAAATCAATTTGGAAAACCCATAATTAACTTACAGGCTATTGCTTTCAAGTTGGCTGATATGGCTTTGGAAATTGATGCGGCTCGCTTGTTGACTCTTAGAGCAGCTTGGAAAAAAGAACAAGGATTATCTTATTCTTTAGAAGCAGCTATGGCTAAATTAAAGGCCTCCGAAACCGCTATGCAGGTTACTAATCAGGCAGTACAAATTCACGGGGGTTATGGTTATACCAGGGAATATCCAGTTGAAAGAATGATGAGAGATGCCAAAATTACCGAACTGTATGAAGGAACCAGTGAAATTCAACGGTTAGTAATTAGCAACAATATTATAGGCCGCTAAGTTCGAAAGAAACATCATTATAGATTGGAAGTGAAAGAATGGAATTGTTACTGCAGATTATAGCCAGCGGATTACTGCTGGGGGGAATATATGCCCTTATAAGTGTAGGCTTAAACATAATATTTGGAGTAATAAAAATAGTTAACTTAGCTCATGGTGATTTTCTGATGATGGCTATGTATGCAACTTTTTTCCTGTTTACTTTAGGTAATGTAAATCCATTTGTAGCCATCTTGATTATTTTCCCGGCCTTTGTTTTAATCGGGGTTTTCATATTCAGAGTAATGATTAAACCTTTGCTGGGTAAGGCTGAAACGGAAGTTAACACTATAATAGCCACCGCCGGTTTAGGTTTCGTACTGCAAAACCTGGCTTTAATGTTATGGAAATCTGATATTCGAGCTATGAATACCAGTATGACCGGGCAAAGCTACGAGTTTGCCGGGGTTATGCTAAGTCAGGGACGTACGTGGGCATTTATAGTATGTGTTATCGTAGCTTTGGCCTTATATTATGTTTTGATGAAAACCAAAATCGGTTCGCATATACGTGCTGTTTCCCAAGACACGGAAGCCGCAACCTTGATGGGTATTAACGTAAACCGGATATATACCTTAACCTTTGGCTTCGGTATCGCTTTAGTCGGTTTGGCCGGCTGCATTCTTGCTCCCACCTTTTATGTATATCCTACGGTAGGTTTATATTTTAATACTATGGCCTTTATAATCGTGGTCTTAGGCGGATTAGGCAGCTTTACCGGAGCCTTGGTAGGAGGCTTAATAATAGGCTTAATCGAATCGGCGGCGGGAGTTATGGCTAGTGCCGAATTGGCCCAGGTATTCTCCTTACTAATATTCCTGATTATTTTATTTATTAAACCGGAAGGAATTATGGGTAAAGGTGCCCGAGTTTAAAAGAAAGGAAGTGAAAAAGAATGAGTCAAAAGAAATCACTGATAGTAATGGGAATTATAACTGCGGTTTTACTGGGAGTATTTATGCTGCCCTTACAAATAACCGTTAAACATATTCTAATCTTAACCCTGTTTTACGCTTTTGTAGGCACCGGCTGGAACCTTATGTGCGGTTATGCGGGCCGGTTATCATTAGGACATGCAGCTTTTGTGGCGGTAGGAGCGTATACCAGCCTCTTATTATTTAGCAGATTTAATATCAGTCCCTGGCTCGGAATGCTGGTAGGAGGTCTTTTGGCCATATTAGTAATGCTGTTAATAGCTTATCCCAGTTTCAGATTTGGCTTAAAAGGACCGTATTTTACCTTAGCCAGTATAGCTGTGGCAGAAATTGTACACAATCTTTTAGTTTATGGACGGGATATTACCGGTGGTTCTCTGGGATTATCACTTCCTTATAAACCAGGCTCTTTAGCCCTATTCCAGTTTGACGGAAAAGATCCTTATCTTTATGTAATTTTAGCCTTTTGGTTGGTAGCGATGTTACTTACCTGGAAAATGGAAAGAACCAGATATTATCTGGAAGCTATCCGGGAAGATGAAGATGCGGCGGCCGCATTAGGTATATCCGTAAATAATAACCTGATTATAGCTGCTTGTATAAGTGCTTTTTTAGTAGCTATCGGAGGCGCTTTTTATGTCCAATATTTCCGCTATATTGATCCCTATTCCATAGCCGGATTTACTTTATCTTTAAACATGGCATTAGTAGTTGTAATCGGGGGCAGCGGCACAATTTTTGGCCCGACTATAGGTGCGTTTTTATTAATTCCCCTTATGGAAATCTTGCGTATGACGCTAGGAACAAGCTTCCCCGGTTTACACTTGTTTTTATACGGGATACTGCTGATTGTTTGTATTATATACCTGCCTAAAGGCGTGGCCAGTTTGCCCAATGTTATAAGAGCAAAAAATGCTAAAAAGGCGGGCCAACTAGAGCAGGGTTCTGAGGGGGTGCTATAAATGGCGGAAAAGATTTTAGTAGTTGATAATATCTCTAAAAAGTTTGGCGGCTTGCAAGCCACCAATCAAGTTTCATTTGATGTTCATGAAAAGGAGATATTAGGGATTATCGGTCCTAATGGGGCGGGAAAATCCACCTTATTTAATTTAATTACGGGATTTTATCCGATAGACAGCGGCTCTATTACTTATAAAGACGAAAGAATTGACGGTTTAACTCCGGATAAAATTTGCCACAAGGGCATAACCAGAACCTTCCAGGTGGCTCGACCTTTTGGCGGTCTTACGGTAGCTGACAATATATTTGTAGGCTGTCTTTCCAAGTCTAAAAAAGTATCCGAAGCGCGCCATAAAGTTGACGAGGTTTTAAAAATTGTACACTTGGATAAAAAGGCCGGGTCTCTGGGTGGGGACTTGACTACTTTGGAACGTAAGCGTCTGGAAATGGGTAAAGCTTTAGCCACTAATCCCGAAATATTATTGCTTGACGAAGTAATGACCGGGCTAAAGCCTAAAGAAATGGACGATATGATGGATTTGATCAGGGAACTTAAGAAAACCAAAACTATTGTTATAGTAGAACACGTTATGCGGGTAATAATGAACATTAGTGACCGTATCATCGTACTTGACCATGGACAGAAAATAGCGGAAGGCTTGCCCAAAGAGATTACGGAAAATCCCCAAGTAATTGAGGCTTATTTGGGAAGGGGGGCTAAACATGCTTAAACTGGAAGATATTAGTGTAGCATATGGCGATACTCAAGTTATATGGGACGTTAATATAGAAGTTGAGGAAGGTGAAATTGTAACCTTACTAGGTCCTAACGGAGCCGGAAAAACTACCTTGATGAAAACTATTTGCGGCTTAGTAACTCCTAAATCCGGAAAAATTATTTTTAAAGGGGAAGAGCTTTTAAAAGTAAATCCTTGGGACCGGCCTAAAAAAGGAGTTGTGCTGATTCCGGAAGGCAGAAAACTGTTTGGCAAAATGACCATAGAAGAAAACCTTAACATAGCAGCTTGGCATGAAGAAGGAAAAAAAGAAACCTTGGAATGGATCTATGACACTTTGCCTAAACTGGCGGAACGCAGAAAGCAGTTGGCTGGAACTCTCAGCGGGGGAGAGCAGCAAATGTGTGCTATTGCCAGGGGCATAATGGCCCAGCCCCAATTACTAATGTTTGATGAACCTTCTTTAGGTCTGGCACCTATGATTGTGGAACAGGTTTTTGATTTGATTCAGAAACTGCAAAGTAGGGGCATTACTGTTTTCTTTGTAGAACAGTTTGTTGAACAATCTCTGAAAATCGCATCTAGAGGATATTTATTAGAAGGGGGGCGTATTGTACTACACGAAGACAGCAGTTCTATGCTAAAGAACGACTATGTGCGACAAGTTTACCTGGGCTTAGCCTAAGGGAAAGAGGAGGTAAGTAGTTTGAAAAAATTTAGTAAAGTGATAAGTATCTTGTTACTAGCAGTATTTATGATGGTTTTAGTTGTCGGATGTGAAAAAAGTGATTCCGTTGGTGGTGATGGCGCTAGTGATGAGATAAAGATTCATGTTGGGGTAGTAGAGCCTACTTCAGGTGCTCAAGCACCTTTAGGACAAGCGGAATATGATGCTATTAAGATGGCCATTGAAATGATCAATGAAAAAGGCGGGGTAATGGGTCAATATCCTATAACCTATGATTTTGCCGATTCCCAGAGTGATCCTGCTATTGGAGCATCAGAAGCAGAAAGATTAATTAACGACAAAAAAGTTCCTGTTTTAATGGGTTCTTATTCTTCTGCCATTGCTGTAGCTATTAGTGAAGTTGCAGAAAGATATAATACCGTATTATGGGAAATGTCAGGAGCAGCCGATAATGTTCTTACTAAAGGCTATAGATGGACATTTAGAAACGAAGCCAATGCATCAGCATGGGGAGCAGAATCAGTTGAGTTTATTATGGGAAATGATGCGAAAATACAAGAAAAGCTAGGCAAAGGGGCTAAAGACTTAAAAATTGCTATCATTCATGAAGATGGACCATATGGTACTGCTGTAGCAGCAGGTAACGAAGCAACTGCCAATAAGCATGGACTAAACATAGTATTAAAAGAAGCCTATTCCGCTAAAGCAGTAGACTTATCCAGTATTATCATGAAAATTAAAGCAGCTAACCCAGACGTATTACTTCTAACTAGTTATGTAAATGATGGTATCATGTTTAACCGCCAAGCTAAAGAATTGAATCTTACTCTGCCTATTTTTATTACCCATAGCGGCGGCCATAGTGTGCAAGCCTTTGTAGATGGAGTAGGAGCTGATGCTGACTTTATGTTAACTGTGGACCCGGTTCCTTGTAATCCTAATACTAGTGGTTTTTCAGCTGAAAACGCCGCACTATTCGATGAATTTGTAAAACGCTGGACCGCAAAATTTGGTGTTCCTCCTTATCATCACGTAGAATATCGCCAATTTGCGCAAACTATGCTATTCTTCAACGAAATTGTTCCGGTTGCTATCGAAAAGCATGGAGCTTTTACCGCTGAAGCTGTGGCTGAAGCTATAAAAGCTGTAGATATTGCTGATGCTGACAGTCTAATGGGACATGGAGCAAAATTCTCCACCCCCGAACAACCTTGGACAGATCCTTGGTTAGGCAACCAACATACCGGACAGAACTTTAAAGCCCGGGCCTTTATTAACCAATACTTTGACGGAACTCTGGTAACGGTATGGCCGGAAAATCTGGCTAAAGAGGAAGCTGTACTTTTCTTACCCGAAGGCCATCCTCTAGCCAGAAAATAGTCATAGTATAGTGTAAGTAAAAAAAATCCCACCAACTACTTTAGCGGGTGGGATTTTTTATCTCTTGTGCTTTTACCGCAGATTATCATACCAGATTATCTTTAGAGCCGGTCATTCCCAGCAGATAAGTAATAAATTGCTGGGCTGTCCGTCCTGAAGCCCCGCCATGTCTCATTTCCCACCTATTGGCTTCTAAAGTGAGTTCAGCATCGGTTAAGGTAATTTGCGGATACCTTCTGGCTAGGGTTGTTACAATATTAATATATTCTGCCCGGGAGGGCTTATAATAGCCGATAGTTATGCCAAATCTTGCGACCAAAGACAGCTTTTCCTGCATAGTGTCGGAGCGGTGTACTTCATCTTTGGTCATATCTAAGCGGTCACTCCAGGTTTCCCGGATAATATGCCGCCGGTTGGAGGTAGCGTAAATCAATACATTTTCCGGCTTTGGTTCCAATCCGCCCTCAATAATCGCTTTTAAATACTTGTACTCAATTTCGAATTCTTCAAAAGAAAGGTCATCCATATATATAATAAAACGGTAATTCCGATTCTTAATGGCGGCAATTACCTGGGGCAATTCTTTAAATTCATGCTTGTACATTTCAATCATCCGCAGTCCCCGGTCATAATACTGATTTAAAATAGCCTTGATACTGGAAGATTTTCCGGTTCCTGCATCCCCGAATAACAGTACATTGTTGGCTTGCCTGCCTTCCACAAATGCTTCGGTATTTTGGATTAACTGCCGTTTCTGTTCTTCATAACCGACCAGATTATCTAATACCATATCGCCAATGGTGGTAATAGGAATAAGAATATCTGCCCCTTCCCCGGCCGAAATCCGAAAAGCCTTATTAAGCCCCAGTTCGCCGACTCCATATGTTTGGTAAAAGTCGGTAACAATCTGATAGATTTCAGAGGCATTTTGGGCTTGTTCAATCATAAGACTAAGCCTTTGGACCTTATCACTCACACTTTTATTAAAAATATGTTCTTTTTTTGCCACCGCTTTATAATTTTGGATGATGGTAAAACAGTTGATATCCAGTTCTTTTTCCAGGTGAGTAAAATCATAATCAAACAATTCTTTAAAAATGGCAAAATCATTTAGAGCAAACTCGTTGACCGTGCCTTCGTTAGCTCCCACCTTCTCCGAAACCAGCGTAAAAGGGTTTTCCGTCATAGCCAACAAAAAGGCCAGATAGTTGTGCCATAGGTTTTTATCAAAACCATATCTAGTGGCAATATTCAGCAAATGATTAATTTGCTCCAAAATATCTGTAACCAGTTCTTCCTTTTCGTAATTCCCTTCCAGGAAGTGCCGGCATATAGCTGATAACTGAAATAATATGCTTTCTTCCCTAATGTTTCGGTAAATTATCAACTTGGATGTTAAACGGTACATTATGGTGACCTCCTTAATGCTTCTTTTTCTAGTGTAACTTTTGTACTATCATATCATCTGAAACCACATTCGGATTTGGTGCGAAAACATCCCGGGCTAATTATAAAAACATGACCCTAAAGCATATCATACTACTAAAAGCATTATTGCTATAGTATTGTTAGTATAATGTTATTGTTATAAATAAATAAATAATAATTAATAAGGGAGGGGCGAGCCTATGTTTAATAACCTGAGGGTAGGAACGAAAATATTTATTTTATCGGCAGTAATGATTCTATTTACAGTATCGATTGCGGTAATTGGATATATTAATCTAAAAGAGGCTAATCAAAGAATGGCAGATTTATATAATAAGAATATGAATGCCATTAATTACGGATCTGATTTAAGAACTCAGACCAGGGCCAACAGTGCCAATGTATATGGCATAATTTTAGCCCGGAATGAGAGCAGTATGGAAAGTATTGTGGAGGATGTTAATAACCGCCGGGATGAGATAGATGTCGATATGCAGGAATTGAAAAAGCTGATGGAGGATGACAAGCAAAAGGAGCTTTATGACGAGCTGGAAATAGAATTGGAGAAGTGGCGGGAAGTAATGTTTAAGACTATAGCTCTGGCTAAAGAAGGCAAGCAAGAGGAGGCTTATGACTTTTTTGTAGCTAATAATGCGGCTTTGGAATATTATCAGGAATCCGAAAGAAATATGAATAATTACAATTTAGAGCTGGCTAATAAGATGAATCAGCAAAATGATGACAGATATAAAGATACTATTAAGGTTTTTGTGCTCTGCATTATTAGCTTACTGGTTATAGGCGGGCTTTTAACCTTTGTAATTGAAAAAAATATTGTAAATGCTTTAAGTGCAGTAGTCGGAAATTTAAATCAAGTGGCAGCCGGTGATTTTTCTAAGCCTCTTCCAGCCGCTTTTATGGTCAGAAAAGATGAAATAGGAGAACTGACCAAAGCAGTTGAAGGGATGAAAAAGTCTGTGGCGGGGTTAGTTGATGATGTAAAGAAAGAAGCTGATCTGATTGCCCAGATTACTGAAGGAGTTAATTATAATTTTGCCGAGCTTAATAATGAGATTGAGGGAGTAGCAGCAACTACCCAGGAATTAGCTGCCAGCATGGAGGAAACCGCCGCCGCCTCCGAAGAAATGTCGGCAACTTCCCAGGAGATGGAAAGAGCCGTGCAGGCTATAGCCGATAAATCGGAAGAAGGTGCCGCCAAAGCTCATGAAATAAGCACCAGGGCCTTAACCACCCAAAAAGATGTGCAAACAGCTCAGGAAAAAGCCAAGGGCATTTATTTATCCAGCCGGGATAAGCTTAAAATTTCCATGGAGGAAGCCAAGATAGTTGAACAGATTAATGTATTGGCCGAATCCATTATGCAGATTACTGCCCAGACCAATTTGCTGGCCTTAAATGCGGCTATAGAAGCAGCCCGGGCCGGAGAAGCCGGAAAGGGCTTTTCGGTGGTAGCAGATGAAATCAGAAAGCTGGCCGAACAATCTAAAGATACGGTAGTAGAAATACGCAATGTAACTGATAAAGTAATAGTATCGGTCAAGAATCTTTCTGAAGATGCGGGCGGGCTTTTGAATTTTGTATCTACTGATGTTAATAATGATTACAAGATGCTATTAGACGTTGCTGAAAAATATAATGACGATGCTTCTTATATAGATAATTTGGTGACTGACTTTAGTGCAACTTCAGAACAGCTTCTAGCCTCTATCGAAGGAATACTTCAAGCCATAGAGGGAGTAGCGGCAGCAGCCAATGAAGGCGCGGAAGGAACTACCGATATAGCCGGCAGGATTTCGGGAGTTACTACTCAATCCAAAGAAGTATTAGACTTGGTTCAGGGCGCTAAAAAAAGCAGTGATAAGCTAATAAGCGAGGTAGGAAAATTTAAAGTTTAATATGTTAAGGTAAAAAGCCGGACAGGTAACTGCCCGGCTTTTTTGTTATCGGGGAGACGAGAGGGTTGATACTGTTGTATTGATTTAGAGCCGCTTTTTTAAATGATATTAAAATGCTGCTGCGGGGATATCCAGTGCCGAAGTATCATGAGATTCAAAAGCAATTTTTATGGCCCATATTTCAGGGAGCACATTCATGACATAGAATTTTGCACTGGCTATTTTGCCCTGATAAAAAGCGGTATCATGATGGTCAGTGCCAATTTCACTTAGCCGTGTCTGGGCAATGATAGACTGATCCAGCAATAAGTAAGCGCAATACAGCATGGCAGTGGCATGAAGAATTCTGGTGGCAAAAAGCGGCATCATGGAAATATGTCCATCTTTAAAATATCCCTGAAGCAATCCTAATATTTCCTGATAGGTTTTGAAGGCTTGGGAAAGAAAGTCTATTTCCCGCCCTAGCTCCACTATATTTTTATTTAATGCAATAAACTGACCTATTTCATCTAACCACATCATGAATGGGTTGCCGCCACTCATGGTAAACTTTCTTCCCACTAGATCCAATGATTGAATATAACTGGTTCCTTCCCATATGGAGTGGATTTTGCAATCACGTGCTGCTTGGGCCAGGGGATATTCCTCTATATAGCCGTATCCGCCCAGCACCTGAATAGCCTCAGCTATTAACTGCCAACAGATATCTGAAGGATAAGCCTTGCATAAAGGTATATTGATCTGACTCATTAATTTGGCATATTCTTTGGTTTCCTGATCAGGGCTGTCATTGGCCAGGTCTTCATAAAACAGGGTTTTCATTAACATGGCGCGTATGGCTTCAATAGTAGATTTCTGGTACATCAGTATCCGCCGAATGTCTTCATGATTAATCAGTAGCTGCCGGGGGCCGCGGGGATCAGTTAGCAATCTGCCCTGCACCCGCTGATTGGCATATTGTACAGAATTGCGGTAGGCCAGATTAGCCAGGGATAAAGACATAATGCCTACATTCATACGTTCTTCATTCATCATATTAAACATCTGCATCATGCCCTGAGCTTTGCCGTCTTCTCCGGGAGGAGCGCCCAGTAAAATACCGTAACAACCGTTGTTTTCTCCATAGGATAAAGCGCAGGTAGCAGAACCGCGATATCCCATTTTATGTTCAACTCCTACGGTTTGAACATCATTAAATTCACCTATGGTACCATCATCATTAACCCAAAACTTAGGTACAATGAAAAGAGAAATGCCTGCCGTACCGGGACGGCTGCCTTCTATTCTCGCCAAGACCAGATGAATTATGTTTTCGACTATATCGTTATCACCACAGGTAATGAATTGCTTATTGCCTTTGATCTTGTAAATACCTGGTTTATCTGTAGGGGAGGCTTTAGTGAGTAGATCACCTACATCAGAACCTGCGCCCGGCTCAGTCAGATTCATGGTTCCGCCCCATTCCCCACTAAACATTTTAGGTAGAAAAAGCTGTTTGCTTTTTTCATCGGCATAATCCTGAATTATACGGGCTGCTCCGGCGGTAAGCCCCCAATAGTGGAGTAAAGCGGAACATGCAGAACTGAACATTTCATTGATGGCTCCCACCAGAATCAATGGCATTCTGCCTTCGCTTTCCCGGTCAGCAGATTGCGGACCCAATCCTGCTTGCATAATAGTTTGATAAGCAGGTTTAAAGGAGGGTGGGGTAGTTACTTTTCCCGCCTCAAAATGGACTCCTATCTTATCTGCGTCCTCATTGACAGGAGCCACAACCTCCTGAGCCATTTTCAAACCCAGATTTAAATAGCTGTTTATATCGTCAATAGAAAAATAATCCCGAAATACATCACAAGATAATACTTTTTCGGTATCAAGCCATTCATGATAAATGAATTGATGATCCCTGATATCAAAAAGAAAATTGGTTGCCATTACTATTCTCCTCCAATCCCCAGGTATCTATGATCCTAATTTAATATCGCGATGGTTTTTCACTTACGGGAAACTTTTGTATATTTGGTAAAAGTTTATTATTTAAATATAAATATAATCTAGAAATTAAACATAGTCAAAGGAGGGTAGGGGCAGGAAAATAAATACTTATCCTACTTTACAAACCCCCACGTTATCCTTGAGGAAAGGGCTTTTTTATTGTCAAGAAAATTTTTTTGTCTTTGAAGCATGCAAAGAATTGGATTTATCAATTAAAAAAATGTATTTCCAAGCTAAAAAGCGAGAAGTATACTTAAAATGTAAATTGAACGAATAATTACTAAATTAATAGGGGGGGAAATTATTAATGAAACAGTGGCTAATTAAACTCCAAACCAAGAATATAGAAAATATTAAAACCTAGCAATCCCATTTCTCGTACTTGGAAAAGAAAAAAACGGGAGGATTGTTATGGAAAAGATGAAAAGACTCTCATTGATGGCCACATTAACTATTTTTTTAATCACATCTATTATAGGATGCACCTCGACCCCACAATACAATTATGATGAAGTGAAAACGGATATAAGAAATAATCTGCAAAGCGATTTGGATAAGAGTGGTACTTCGCTGTCTTATGCCATAATGCAAGATGGGAAACTCGTGCTTGCTGATACGGTTGGATACTTGGATGGGACGAAAAAGATACCGGCCACAACTGATACGCTATATAATATAGGCTCAGTATCCAAAGTATATTGCGCCGCAGCAGTTATGAAGCTGGTGGATGAAGGGAAAGTGGAGCTAGACGCCCCGGTCGTTTCTTACTTGCCGGAATTCAAAATGGAGGATGAGCAGTATAAAGATATTACCGTTAGGATGCTGCTCGATCATTCTTCAGGTATACCCGGCACATCATATGTAACCGGTTTAAATTATAACCACTATGATACTAAGATGTATGAAAAAGTATATGCTTCTATGGAAATATCCGGCTTGAAAGCAGAACCGGGCAAATTTTCGGTCTATTGTAATGATGGCTTTATGCTGGCCGAAATGTTGGTTGCCAAAGTTAGCGGCATGACCTATTCTGAATTTGTAGGAAAAAGCATATTATCACCGCTGGGTGCTGATTCATCAGGCTTTGCCGACCGTGATTTTGCGCCGGACAGTTATGCGGCACTGGGCAATCGTCCTCATGAATTTCCTAATGTTATGGGTTCTGGTGGAGTATCCACTAACATTATCGACCTTTGTAAGTTTGGACAGATGTTTTTAAGCCCAGGGCAAGGTCCTATTTCCGCAGAAAGTATCAAGGAAATGTCATCACCTCAAGGGAAAACCTTTATACCTGGGGATAACCTGGCGCCCGGTTATGGATTGGGCTGGGATTCTGTTGAGGAAGGGTTTGAAAAATACAACTTTGGTCCGGAGGTTTTAGCCAAAAGCGGCGGAACAGATCAGTTTGTTTCTCAATTGTATGTAATACCACAATATAATATGGTTTGCGCTATTAGTGCCACTGTGGATTTTGCCGGTAACCCGCCGGTGGTATTAGGTGATATTGCCGCAGAGGTATTGCGTGTTCAGGAGATTGATGTGGCCAAATCAGTACCGGCGGCCATGATTGCTGCCGAACACGAACCATTACCGGAAGGTTTCGCAGCAGAATATGCTGGAATGTATGGTGCATATAGTGCGGTGCTGCGGGTGGCGGTCCATGAAGATGATACTATTAGTACCGAATTTTTCAGCGGAACAGGTTACAAAATAAATGATGCCAAGCTTTATTTTGATGGCACAGTATTTGTAAATGAAAGTGGAGAAAAGGTATATAAATTCATGGAAGCCGAGGGCAGGAAATATATGGTGGGGATAAAGGAAAGCCACGGTTTAGAGTATGCTATGGGTCAGAAGCTGGAAGCAGGGCCCGTTCAATCTGCTGCGTGGAAAGCCAGGCTGGGCCAAACTTATTTACCTGTTTATGTTTCTCCTAATGCGGTGCAAGTGATGAACAGTCTTGCTTTGTATGAAAATTGATTCCCTGCCGGGGATATTAATTGCCGGTCAAGGCAGTTCTTATAATCCGATGGGTATTCTAAGTGATAATGCGACTGAAATGATACTCCAGATACCGGGTGCTTTAGGGCGTGATTTATATACTTTGCGCACTAAAACGGTCAACGGTGAGGAATGGCTTTATAATGAATACTATAATTTAAGACCGGTGGATAAGCTAACAGTATTGAAATCGGGGACCCTTACTATCAATCAGAAGGGCGATAACGAATTCTTCCAAATACCGCCGGGAACCTTAACTTTCACAGTACCGGACGACAGTAGGGTTATTGCCTATGACAATGCAAGCTCACCCATATACGACAGTATTGTCGATGGGGTAGAGGGATTTGGCAAGCTACCCTCAGAAGGATATATCCAATTTATAGGCGACCCGGGTCTTAGTTTTACTATTACGGTTAAATAATAAGATAAAGCCAACCTTTCGGGGTTGGCTTTGCTTTGCTGTTCGCAGTCCCTTTTTTATGTTAGAGTGTAAGGAAGTTTAGCCTGATTAAAGGTGGGAGTATAAGGTGCGGATAGTTTTTAACCATTTGACTATAGGCTTGATTTATCGGGATGGGGCACGGTTGATACCAGCTTTTGCCGGTACTATAATATCTTTTTTTTATCAATTAATAAACTTATACGGTTCTTTGCCGGCCGGGTTTTTAGTAGTTATATTCTTAGCCATGGTTAGCACCATATTTTCCTATACTTTGCATCTGTTTAGCCTGTTTTTTATCCCCCTGCCCATCTGTGCTATAATCACTCTCACCATTTTAGCTGCTTCTTTTATCGCTTGGCTATTTATAAATATTAGGATAAACCGGACAGCTAAGCTAAAAATATTTAAGTTGAATTATTCTTCCCGCCTGGCTTTTAATGGGTTGGCGGTTTTACTCTGTAATCAAGCTTTAACTATTAATATTTCACCTGAGACCAGGTTTTGGGATGTACATTTTAAACCTGGTCTGGCCGGTAATTTAAAACCTTATGACCCCGAAATCCTTAATAAGCTTATACAAGAGGATTTTATCCAAATACAGCAAGTTCTGGGACATGATGCAGCATTATTCGGCTGTACGCCCGGCTCTATAGCGAAATATCTGGGGCATTTACCCCTAGACAATTACACTTTTCAAGTGTTAAAAACGCTTATACCCCTGGAACATGCAAAAATATTCGGGCTCGTAAGAGATTTCTATTTTCACGTAATAAATTTACAGTAATCCCCGGAGGGGGCCAGCAGAGGGGGTAAACTTACGGTAACCCTAAGTTAGCGAAGGTACCCTTTACCGGTTCTATAGTTCCTTCCTTTTATAACCTCTAAACTTCTGCTCAATTATTTCCCCTAGCTTAAAAATTGCATCTTCATTACCCACTTTACTGATTATTTGTATTCCTATGGGAAGGCCGGAGCTATCCTCGGCTACTGGAATAATTAGAGCAGGAAGTCCCCAGGTATTAGCATAAGCGATAAAGGGCATATAACGCTTAAAGGTCATAAGGGGGGAGAATACTTCTTTTATAACTGTGCCGTGGGGGGGAGCCGGAATATGGTATACCGGCATTATTATTAGTTTTTTATCTAAATACTCGGCTATCTTTTTATTACCATAAGCGATAGTCTGTTCAACTTGGCTCAATTTACTACGGCCGGGTTTCATCGTATTAGCCGTAACTAGAACCCGGGTCATGTTACGGTGTAATTCAGATGAATTAAAGAGAACTTCTTTTAAATATTCCGGCAAGGGGCGAATCGGCTTGTCCCCAAAAGCTAACTGGGCAACTGCCTTAGCTCCATCAATAGACATTATGATTTGCCATAATATGGCGGCTTCATTATAGCAGTAAGGTTTTTCATCAATTATATTAAAGTCCTTATTAAGATAGTTTTTTATAGAAGATAAAGCCTGTAAGGTAGGCTGATTAACCGGATAGTGTAAGGAGTCAAATAATATATTTATAGAAAAGGAATTTAAAGCCCGGGGTTGGGGTAGTTCATAAGCTAGAATCTCATTAATCATGCGGGCGTCCCGAACTGATTTGGCCATAGCCCCTATTCCCAGCATTTGTTCTTGTAAAGGGTGCTCTATAGGAGGAAAAGAACCCTTTTGTGAGACTTGCTTATTCCCACTTTTAAAACCTATAACCCCATTAAAATGGCTGGGAAAGCGAATTGATCCCCCGATGTCGGCTCCTATTCCTACTGCTGCTCCGCCTACTGCAATTAACGCACCTTCGCCGCCGCTGGAGCCGCCCACCGTACGAGTGGTATCCCAGGGGTTATTAGAACGTCCATATAGTTTATTGACGGTTTCCTGACAAAAGCATAAAACTGGAGTATTGGTTTTACCCAGAATAATAGCTCCTTCTTGCTTAAGACGAGCCACAATTTCAGCATCCTGCTCTTCGATTATATCCCGGCGGTAAGGAAGGCCCCCGGTAGTTTTCATTCCTGCTACATCAAAGGATTCCTTCATGCTGATAGGTACACCTAAAAGACGGCCTGGAGCTTGGTTACCTGACAGTTTTTCATCAGCCCCTTGAGCTTCCCGTCTAGCTTCGGCAAATCTATCTTCTACCAGACAATTTATGGGGGGATTAACTTTTTCCAGATGTTCAATATATATATTAGCAGCCTCTAGGGATGAAATTTCACCAGCCCTAAGTTTTTGAGCCACTTCAGTAGCATCCATATCCAGCAAACTTTTTTTATCCATTAAAATCCCTCCTAAAAACACACTTTACCGATAATTTCATTAAGTTATTTTTCTATAACATGGGGTTTCCAATAAGGGTCGGTATAGTGAATACAAGTATTAGCCCAGTTGTTTTCCCACATCTGGTGGCGTTTTTCGGTTAAGTCCGGGTCTATCCAATCGGGCCTTTGATAATCAGCCGCTTGCAGCCTGGCTTTAACACTTTCGACTACCATTTCGGCTAAATGGGTACAGCCGGTAGGACCTGCAGTTAGGTTGAAAATCTCTTTACTTGATTTAAAAGATACGGCGGGAAAGCCAATTAAGTTTTTTACGGCTTCTATACCTAACTGACATTCAGGAAAGGGTGCTCTTATTAGCTTAGCTTCGACTTCCAAAACTATGCCGGTTCCTACTTGAAAAAGCATGGTAAGCTCCAGATGGTGGTTATGATCCTGAAATACTGTCCGGGAACGATAGCCTACTTTATGAATCATTTCTACTTCAATATCAATGGTGCGCCGATACATAAATAATTCCCCCCTAAAACGAATACTTATGTTTATTAAGTTGTGATATAGATAAGTATAGCAGAAATAACCAAGTTTTTATTGGGGCAGGGTTATGTCAAAAACTATATAATTGCGACAATGGCGGCAGATCGTTTTAGATATTTACCGATAATTTATCCAAAATTTTCACAAATTTATCAATTTTATTGGTATAATTTTATAATGATTAAATATTGAAGGTGGAGTGGAGAAACGTGGATATTGCTACTATAATAGGCATGATTTTAGGAATTGTAGCTGTAATAGGTGGTATGATAGCTAAAGGGGCTAGCCCTGCTGCGTTAATTAACCCTGCTGCTATTTTAATAATTATTGTAGGAACTATTGCAACTATTTTAAATGCGTTTCCACTTAAAGAAATTAAGCGCATACCGACTCTTTTTAAAATATTATTTACCCAAAGGCAAGAATATGATATTAGGGAGATTATTGACTTAATTACCGATGTAGCATCTCAAGCCCGTAGGGAAGGTTTACTTTCTTTGGAACAACGCATAGAGGAGATAAGTGACCCTTTTATCAGAAAAGGTTTGCAACTAATTGTAGACGGGCAAGACGAGGAATTTGTACGTGAATACCTCGAAATGGACATTATCAATATGGAGGAACGCCATGCCACCGGGGCCTTGATCTTTTCACAGGCAGGTACATATGCTCCGACCCTAGGGGTTTTGGGAGCGGTGGTTGGTTTAATAGGAGCTTTAGGACATATGGAAGATACTACCGCGTTAGGCAAATCTATAGGGGCAGCTTTTGTGGCTACCCTTTTAGGAATCTTTACCGGCTATGTTCTGTGGCATCCTTTCGCTAATAAATTGAAAAGAAAATCCCAGGAAGAAGTCTTTATGAAGACTATGGTTTTAGAAGGGATATTATCTATTCAACGGGGGAATAGTCCGGTAGTTATTCGAGAAAAAATGCTTATATTCTTACCCCCTGACCTAAGAAAAGCTGCTGAAGGAAATAATTAATATGCGTAAGAGAAAAAAACATGAAGAACATATGGATGAATCGTGGTTAATTCCCTATGCGGATATTCTAACTCTGCTATTAGCGTTATTTCTGGTACTTTATGCTATGAGTAACGTAAATGAAGATAAGTTTCAGGAGTTGAAACAATCTTTAAATGCGGTCTTTTCCGGGGGAGCAGGATTATTAGTGAGTGATAGTGGCTTTACGGAACTGGAGGATAATCCTTTTACCGACAACACCATAAATAACTATATGTTTGAAGAAAAGAAACTAAGGGAATGCCAATACCAGATGAATGAATATTTTGAAGAAATGAACCTGGCTCAAGTGATTAATACTCAACTTACCCGGGAAGGCTTGTTGGTCACTATCCAAGATGTAGCTTTATTTGACTCGGGTAAAGCGGAGGTAAGAGCTGAAGCGGCCGATTTGCTTAAATACTTAGGGTTAATACTTGCTGAAGTAGATAATCGTATTCAGGTACGGGGACATACAGATAATTTACCTATTCATACCTCAGAATTCCCCTCTAACTGGGAATTGAGTGTCCAAAGAGCTCTAAATGTTATGAAAAAGTTTACCGAGATACCTAATTTGGAAGTTAGGCGTTTTTCCGTAGTAGGCTATGGGGAATACAGCCCTATTACTACCAATGACAATCCGGAGGGGAGAGCCCAAAATAGAAGGGTAGAACTGCTAGTTGAACGTTATTACGATAATCCTGATGCAGACCTAAATCTAAATGAATCATCATTCTAAAAAACAGCTAAGAGTTTCTGGCCGGGTGAGGTCAGATTTTTAGTCCATAACAAAACCGAATAGTCCCGGAATTAAATAAGTGAGTACCAGCATAATCACAC
>JAEWZB010000009.1 GCA_023395515.1 Bacillota bacterium | reverse complement strand
AATCTTTATAGTTTTAAGTTCCTCTACCGCATAATCTGCATCAGGCAATGATTTTAGATATAAGCCTATGGTATAAAGGTTCGATTTCATAATGCTTTCAGCCATCTCGATCCTTATAGAACTGCTTGCACCGCAATTATATCTTTCACATTTATATGATAAGAGATTAATACATTGTAATTGAATATTTTCTATATCAGACTGATTTAAAGTCCCATAAGTATAAGCTTCCTCTAAAATAGAATTAAAATAAAATTCACTACTCAGATTTTGGCTTTCAATAACGTATGGTTTTTTAATATCCACCATCTTTTCCCCCTTCACCATCCTCATCGTATTCATCATTCTCCCAATAATCAGGAGCATATCCATACCGTAAATTACGCGCTATTTTATCAAGCTCCCGCCCCGCTAGCAATTCTAATGATCCTTGGCATTGTCCGTCAAAAAAATCTTTCATAAACTTTATCAAGTCATCATCACTTATTAAATCCAGGGTTTCATTCTTATAAAAATAAAATATTTCAATTAACTCATGCAGGGTATCTACATAATTATGCTTAGAAATATAAGGAGAAGAGCAAAATCCCTGAATTATTTTATCAATTACCCCACCCCCGAATTCAATACGCCCATTGCTTTTCAGTGAGAACGTCCGCGTTTCCACCAATTCGATGGCATCTTGCCGTGATAAAGTTAATCCAAATTTAGCCGTTAGCTCATTACATCGTTCAATTTCCTCAATGGCCTGTTTGTGCATTAAAGAAGAAAATGCTGGCATAATTTCAAATGGCAAAAAATCATCTCCCCCCAATATAAATATTCTTAAATTTCTCTTGACATATTTAAAATATTCGTTGACAATACTTCTCTATTGTGATATATTATTATTGGATATTTTTATATATTTAATATAATCGTCACAAATTTAACTATAACATCTGATTTTTATAAAAGCAATAAAAATAAAATAGCCTACGGTTATATTCATATAACCGTAGGCTATTTTTTATGGAATACTCTATCATAATTTCGAACTTATCCGTATTTCCTATTATCACTTCTCTCATACTTTTTAGAAATTAACATTTATTTAATTAAATACTCATATATAAAATCATCCATAAAGAAACCATCTCCGATATCTTTCTTTTCTTCCTTTATCTTTTTAAAGCCTAATTTCTCATAAGCCCCAATGGCATTATTATTTTTATTAACATTTAAAACGATAGAGGCAAGACCATCTTCCTGGGCCTGCCCAATGACAAATTGCAGCATATCTTTGGCAATACCTTGACCCCGCTTAGTTTTATGCAAATACATCTTGCTTAAATATAGTTCATTCCCTCTTGGATAAAAGGCCAGAAAGCCCACTTTTTTTCCGGTAATATCCCTCACCAAATAGTATTGATAACCATTCTCTAATTGCTGGCTAATGGCCGGAACTGACTGGAATTTCTCAATCATATAATCATTTTGTGCGGCGCCGATAATAGGATCAAAATGTTCTTTTACGATTTCGGTGGCCAAATCTGACAGTTCTTTTATAGCATCAGTATCACTGGTTAAGATTTTTTCGTAATTCATGGTTACTCCCCGATTCTTTTTGCCAATTACTTATCAGTAATCATTATTTGTTGCGGGTTAAATATGCCCTGAGATTCTAGTAAGACTTGGGCGGTGGGATACTGCCAAGTTCAAATCCAAAAACCTCAAATGGTTTGCATACTCTCATAATGTGATCTGTAAAATCCAATTGTATTATTACATGATTTGTTTTGTCTAAGAAAGTAGTTTTATCATCAGAATCAAGCCACAACAAGCAAATGTCTAAATCACTATTTACGGTATGATTTACTTGCTTTATAGCCCGTAATATAAATTCAACATTTTCTATCAACACCTGTTCCCGAATTTTCATTAGGTTATACCAATGATCAGCACTTCTCAAAGCTTCTGTGGAAAATCCGTTTGACATGTATCCTCCTCCAATAAGTCCAAAAATTTCGTTCTCCCTTATTTGAACAAAGGTGGAGATGTTGGCCTTTCTTAATTCCCCATAAGCTTCATCATCTATCTCCTGGGTTAAACTTACCGCATTAATCCGGTTTTTTTCAATAAGCTGGGGCCAATTATCATAAATAATCCTTACCATATCTTGGGTTGAATAAAGATTCTTTTTATTATGAGGATATATTTGAATAAAGTAAGCCGTTTCTTCTGTGAAATAGACAAATAACTCATAATCACTTCTTTTGGCAAATCCATCGGCCCGGAATCGTTTGGTTAAATGTAAATGATAAATATTCCAATCATTTAGTAAACCATCATTAAAGTCAGGTTTAAGAATACTATCGCTCATGAATGGAATTAAACTGTCTCCTTTTACGATTTTGTCCTCTATTTCATCCAGGGCATATTCATATTCTTTGGGGCAATTAAATTCTTTCGACTTTTTAACAATTCTTGGGGTTTGGGGTACTATTCTTTTAAGTAAATTGAAGTATTCATAAACACAGTCTTTATCATTTGACGGTTCTACCCCTATTTTAAGCATTCTGTTCTTCATAATGTCGGTAAAATCTTTATGTAAATCAATTTCCATACTCCAATATAAATTTCGTAAAACACTGCTTGTATATTTCATTTATGACCTCTTTTCCGCAATGCATCCTTAACCCTGTCCCTTTTCTAAACCTATCAAATTTTTTTAAATTTTCACCCCACGTAATTCAACTCTTAAAAAGCTTGGCATAATCCCGGCATGGATTTATTTTAAAAAGAACTTAATGAGTTTTAGCCCGTCTTTGAAATTAGGGTAACGCATGGGCATATCAAAGCGGGTCGTCTGCTTAAGGACGCTTTTCTTATGTGAAAATGCCTCAAAACTAGCTTGCCCGTGATAAGTTCCTATTCCACTGCTTCCTACTCCTCCAAAAGGTAAATAAGGTGAGACTAAATGGTAAATAGTATCGTTAATACAACCTCCTCCAAAGGTAACATGTCTCAGGACCTTTTGGGTAACCCTGGAGCTTTCCGAAAATAAATAAAGTGCCAATGGTTGGGGATGATTACCAATTCCCTCAATAACCTGAGCCAGATCGTTGTATTCCAGAATAGGCAGAATAGGGCCAAAAATCTCATCCTGCATGACCGAATCCTTCCAGGTGATGTGGGTAAGAACTGTGGGTTCTAACACCAAGTTCTCCCTATCCCCTTTTCCGCCTATCAGGATCTGGCCTTCCTGCAGAAAAGAACTTAACCTATCATAATGTCTCGGGGTTACAATATGGGTGTAATTGGGATTATTTAGCGGTCTTTCCCCATAAAGCTCTTGAATAGCGGACTTTAATTCCTGGAAAAACTTATCCCGAACTTTATGATGGAGATATACATAATCAGGCGCTACACAAGTTTGTCCGGCGTTAATAAATTTTCCCCAGGCAATTCTTTTGGCAGCTAATTTAATCTTGGCATCCTCATGGACAATACAAGGGCTCTTTCCCCCTAATTCTAAGGTTACGGGAATTAATTGCCGGGCCGCAGCCTCCATAACTATTTTCCCCACCGGCACACTTCCCGTAAAAAAGATGGTATCAAATTTTTCCTGTAAAAGAGCTTGACTTGTTTCTACTCCTCCCTGAACTACGGCCATATATTCTTCCGGAAATATTTTAGAAATCAGTTCCTCTAGCACCGCCGAGGTCTGGGGGGTAAGCTCTGAAGGTTTAATTACCGCACAATTTCCTGCCGCAATAGCTCCCACCAAAGGAGCAATCGCCAGTTGGAAGGGGTAGTTCCAGGGAGCAATTATCAAAGCCACCCCATAAGGATCTGAATAAATATAACTGGAAGCACCAAAATGAGTCAGAGGAGTCTTTACCTTCTGCGGCTTAATCCAGGAGCGCAGATGTCTTTGGATAAAGCTAATTTCTCCTAAGACAACCCCAATTTCTGTAGAGTAAGCTTCAAATTCCGCTTTATTTAAATCCCCTTTAAGGGCCTGAATAATTTTCTGCTCTTGCTCTTTAATTATAGATTTTAGCTTTTCTAAGGCTCCTAAACGAAAGTCGATATCTAACGTCTGACCGGTTTGGAATAACCTTCTTTGTTTATTAACTAAAGCATTATAATTCTCCATTACACTCCTCCACTCTAAGACCAGGGAACCTTTAACCCGTCTATTTTTAATGGCCTATCTAAGATATCTTCCCCGCTTCCAATGCTCCCCTAAACCTCCCTATGTCCAAGAGAATAGACCCTACCATGATAGCAATAATCAGCTGAGGCTTTTGGGGGTCATCATCTTAACAAAACTCTGGATTAAATGGGGATCAAACTGGGTTCCTGCTTTGACATAAAGTTCCTGTAGAGCTTCTTTTATGGTCTGGGCGGGTTGGTAAGGCTGCTGATGAGTCATAACATCAAAGGCGTGCAGGATGGATATGATACGTGACAAAAGCGGGATCTCTTCTTCTTTAAGTCCCTGAGGATAACCTTGGCCACTCCACCATTCATGGTGATATAAAATTATATCGGCGAGATGGGCAAATTCTCCAGATGCGTGAGCAATTCGATAACCAATCTCAACATGTTTTTTCATAACCGCCCATTCCGATTCATTAAGAGGGGACTCTTTTAAAACAATATTTTCAGGTATACCAATTTTACCGATGTCATGTAAATTTATAGCCTGGACCAGATTACTTAGGGTTTCCCTGGATAAATTAAGAATTTGGGCAAACTCTTCAGCGAGAGCTTTCAATCTTTCGATGTGCTCTTTGGTTTCATAATCTTTTTCCTGCAACAATTTTCCTAATACCTCAGCTATAGCCCACCTGGCTTTCTTACCTTCCATAAGCTTAACTTCATACATTAATTCTTCAGCTTCTTTTAAGATCTTAAATAAATCTTCGTCACTATTGCTTTTAGTCGCCACACCCAAAGATATACTTAAAGGAATATCTTTCTCATGATAGCTTTTACAGGCGGTGTTAATCTTACGTGCAATATCCAGAGCGGTTTCTTTATCCGTATGGGGAAGAATAATAGCGAATTCATCACCGCCCCATCTTGCTATAATATCATTTGGACGACAACATTGTTGAATAATAACGGCCATTCTTTTAAGCCAATTATCCCCCTCCTGATGACCAAAAACATCATTAACAAATTTTAGCCCGTTCATATCGCCAACCATTAAGGAGGTAGGCAAGCAGTCATGTTTATTGGCCAATTCTTTTATTTTACTGTGAAAATAAGTCTTGTTATACAATCCGGTTAATTCATCGTAGAAAGTAAGATAAGTTATGTGGGCCAGTGCTCGCTCAATCTCATCTTTTTGCTCTTTTAGAAAAAGCTGAATAAGTCCAATTGCGTTGAGTAGTAAGATTATTTGTGAAATAATGTAGGGAGCCATATGAGGTATTTTTAGAATATAAGAAAAAATAACCGTATTAACAACCCAAGCTATATTTAAGCAACCTAAAAAAAGCGCCAGATTTCCATACCTTTTGGCCAATCTGATCATAACTACACCCAACCAGGAGTATAGAGCAAATATTGCTAAATAAGTATATTTAATCATCTGCAAATCTGAGTAGTTTTGGTTTAAAAAGATAAACAGCAATAGCCAAATTATTCCTATGCTTAAAAGTAGGGGTATTCTAGCTTTTGCTTTCAGGAACATTAAAGTCCCCCCAAATATTAAAAGGTTGGCATAGAAATATGAACTTAAGCTAAGTAGTAAAATCAGATGATTTTGTCTCAACAAGTTAGGAAAAAAAGCATCCAGGCCATAATTTAATGCAATAATTACCCAGCCCATGAACCACAGGCCCAGAAAAAGCTGGCGGTCAAACATAAAAATATAGACATACAACATCAATAAAACCGAAATAGCTCCGAGTGAGGCAATTAATAGCATGGCAGAAGTTTGCATAGTCGCTCCCCATCCAAGTAGGCTATCTTTTTAGTCAATTTTACTAAATAATTTTATAGACAGCCAGAATATTTTCTTCTCACCTGATCGGGACAAGGAGCCGGGCAACCGCCGTCTGTAATACGGAATGCCAAAAGTAGCAGGAGCCGATTATGAAATCGACTCCTGCCTTTAATGCTATTTTTATTTGGTTTTCTTTACGCCGTTTTCATCCGTCCCCTGAAACATTATTTTTGGTCATCCCGGTCGGCAGCACTTTTTTCATCTGCCCTATTTCTTTTCCACTGGGCATATTTTTCCGGCATACATTTAGCACAAGGCCTATAGCCTGCCTTAATCGCGGTTTCTTCGTCTTGGAAAAATACCCGGTGTTTCACATATCCGCCCTTAACAATTGCTTGATTAGCACTTTGGCAATCTAAGCGGCCATAAATCTTCTTTTTACGGTAACCGCCGAATAAACCCGGTTCTGTACTAAGGTACAATTCCCCGTTTTCATTCATCAACTGATACTGTTTCATATAGTCAGCCACTTCCGTTTTTATGCTATATTTCCCTGCCCCTGGGCCATGATTTGGTTGGATACGTCCTCCAGCATACTGCTTAATAAATCGGAATCCTCCAGCAATAATCCCCAAATGAGTTCGATCAGAGCCGGATAAAAGCCAATAGATTCAGGGCTGCAAGCATCACTGGCAAACTCGGAGATCCAGGTCAAGGGATGACCGGTTATAAACTCTTGCTGCCCTTTAATGATGGCAGACGCCGTTTGATAGTCCTGGTCTTTAAAAGCTTGGCCCAAAACCTCACTTACTGAGGCCAGAAAAATAAGCTCTAATCCCATATGATCCTCAAACTGCTTGTTCCTGGCCGCAATCTCAAATCCGTGCTGACGGTACACTTCCCGAACCTGCAAGGTTGGCCAACCGGAAAGCACTTTTTCCGGGGTGCGATAATAGGACTCCCATGGTGGCGCCTGCGGTTGTCCCGGGCCATGGAAAAGATGGGTAAATTCTATCTGGGTTAATAAGACGGCTTCAGCCACCGGATACTTTTCTAAACCCTTGGTGCATTCAATCAGCTTATCCAGTCCCGCTTTCATCCTGTCATTGTTCGCCTCCAGGGGGAACTCCTGCCAAAATTCACATTGAATTATTGACCCATTTTCATTTTGTATAGGTTCCAGAAGCAGAGTACCCAAGAAGCCGTAAACTTTGGAGCGAACCTTACATATTTCTTCCCAAGATATATTCATTTTAGTGCACCTCCCAGAATTTTACCTTACGCGGAAAATGTGCTTTGCGCTTTGACTTCCCTTTTCGATGTCCGCGTACTTAAAAACATCCGAAAGCCGATGGTAAATAAGAGCAGCCCGGCCGAAATTATACCTATAGCTATCATAATTTCGAAAATAGTCGGCGTGTAACTGCCGGTTGCAGCCCAGATATTTGGTATCAATATTGAATCAGCCGTTTCTTTAAACTCTCCCAAGGTTACCCCTAATTGTCCAGGTACTAAGGGGAAAATATAGGAGGAGAATAGGAGCCAAATACGTTTGAAAAGTACACCCATCACGATTAATACAGAGGCGAATAAAACCCAACCTTGCTTTTCACGATTTTTCGCAAAAACCAGAATTAAAAATGGAATCATTAAGCCTAATATTATCTGACCCCAAAAGAAGGGAGCCAGCGAACCGCTGAAGAGGGTACCCATGGCAGCCATAACCGTTGCTTCACCAGCATATACGGCGGTGAGTATTTCACATCCGATAAAAAACGCATCTACTGCCACAAAAACTGCCAAAAGCCCGGCTAGAGTAACAAATAATTTCTTATCTAATTCATATTTGCCAAACTTATTCATAGCATATAGGGCAATAAGCAAAAGTGCCAAACCGGAGCTCAGGGCCGAAGCCACAAATATGGGCGCCATTAAGGCACTATGCCAGGATACTTTGGCAATTTGCAACCCAAATATCCAGGCGGTGACAGAGTGCACAAGCACGGCCACCGGTAAAGCAATCCGCGACATTATAGCTAATATTTTTTGATCAGGATTAGGACGGGTCATAAAGTACATATAAAACGCCGAAACTAAAAAATATAAGCTGATAACGATTAAATCCCAAATTAAAGGCGAAGTCAGCTGAGGATGTAAAAATAAGTAGAAAATTCTAGCTGGTTTACCTATATCAACAAAGATAAATAAGGCGGCTATGATAATACAGACCGTGGAAAGAAGGACCGCCGGTTTAGAGACTTTCTTGAAGGCTTCAATATTAAAAACGGTAGCTGAGGAAGAAACTATCAGCCCTCCTGCGGAAAGGCCCACAAAAAACATGAATAAGGTTATATAGAGTCCCCAGGATACAACATTACGCATTCCGGTAACAATAAGTCCATTTGACACCTGATAAATCCAGGCCCCCAGCCCCATAACCGCCAGGATACCAAGGATTCCTACCCAAATAAAATATTTCGTCGTGTTTTCCCGTTCCATTTTCTCACTCTCCTATCTCAACGTAAATAATGGGTTTGAGGTTTGGTTCCTAATTCACTCAGCAACTGATGCGAATTTTTTTGACGGATTAACTTGGAGACTTCGCTGTTTTCATCATCCAGGTCACCAAATTTACGGGCATTGGCCGGACAGGCAGCCACACAGGCCGGTTTTAAATTTTTGTCGGTCAGTTCTTTACACATGGAACATTTTTCAACTATCCCTACCGGCCGTTCCGCAACGTCCCCATAGCTGAAGCCAGGTTGATAAACGGGCTTTTGCCAGTTAAATACCCGGGCATTGTACGGACATGCGGCCATACAAAAACGGCAGCCGATACATAGTTTATAATCGATCAATACTCTTCCGTTTTCATCCTTGTATGTTGCCCCTACCGGACATACTTTGACACAGGCAGCATTTTCGCAATGCTGACAGGCAACCGGTCTCCAACTTTTGGTCAGATTAGGATATACGCCCTGGGGACAATCGAGTCCATCTTCTTCACTTTCGGTGAGAATCCGATTCCACAACATACCCATCGGTACATTGTTCTGTGCTTTGCAGGCAATTGCACATGTATGACATCCGATACAACGCTCCAGATCAATAGTCATTCCAAATCTACTCATCTTCTCACACCTCCGCTTTTCTTACTTCTACTAAGGTATCCGAATAGCCGATAATATGGCCATAAGGTAATTTTTTAGCCCGGGGGTTTTTATTGGGATTTATCAGCTCTTGCGGGTCGCCCTTTCTAAAGTATCTGGACCACCAGCCCTCACTGATCTGCACCATGCCTGGACGCATATCTTCAGCTAGCTGACATCTGCATTCAAAACTCCCGCGGTCATTAAAGACTTCTACAAAGTCTTGGTTCTTTATTCCTCTGGATAAAGCATCTTTAGGATTAATCCGAATCATGGGCTCATTATTAATTTGCAGAAGCCAACGGGAGTTGGAAAACGATGAATGGGAGCGAAAACGGGTATGAGGTGTACCGAATATTAATGGGTATTTTTTAAAAAGCGGACTCATTGAACTGGCTTCATTTTGCTCTTCCCAAATCGGGAAAGGGCAATTATCTTCTAAGAATATTTGATTATAAAGCTCTGCTCTGGTTGATTCAGTGCCAAATTTAAAGTCCGCATAACCTACATAGGGCTTATTAGGTGCATTTAGCCTCATTATACATTGGTTGGCTAACAGGTTTTCCACTGTTATGCCTTGCATAATAGGATCTGGTGATTGCAGCTGCGACCGGACATAATCTTCCGGTGTGGCCGGCATATACTGGTCAAATCCAAAACGTTGAGCCAGTTCTTTTTCAATTTGAAAATCGGACTTGCTTTCAAACAACGGGTCAATAACTTTTTGCTGCAATAATATGTGGGATTTTTCAGTTGCTATAACACCTACATCGTATTCTGTTTCATAAACTGAACAAGCGGGTAATACAATATCTGCATAATTCATACTATCGGAATGCAGATATTCTACAGCAGCGATAAAGTCTAAGCTTTTGGCCCATTCCGTGGTTCTATTATAATTAGGGAAAGATTGGTGCAATACATTGCCTATCATAAAAAGGACTTTGGCTGAATTAGGTGTGTCTTGGTAATCACATATGTGCCCTTCGGCATCGGCCAGCTTGAATTCGGGGGGTAAAGACCAGGCGGTTAATTTGGCCGGCCAAGCAGCTTTATGAGCTTTGCCCGGTCCAATTCCGCCGCCGGATATGCCGATATTTCCGGTTAAGGCGGCCAGCATTGCTCCCAAGCGGCCGGTGGTATCAGTATGGTAGTACTTATCCAGTGCCCCCAGACCCCATTGAATACAAGCCGGTCCGCCCAGGGCATATTCCTTGGTTAAATCATAAATGACCTGTTCCGGTACATCAGTAATTTTTGAAGCCCAGGCCGGGGTATTATCTTTCGTGTGTTCCCTAAACCCGGTTAAAACTGTTTTTACATTAACCCCATTAACATTAAACTCACCCTCTAATTCGGGATCAATTCCCGGAGCATCGCAAGGCTTTACTGAATTGGAATTTTTATCCCATACCAGATACTTCTGGGTCTGTTCATCCCGTAGAATAGTTTGGTCATCTTCTCTAATTAAAAATGGCGCCGTAGTATAATTTTTCGCATATTCTACGTCATACCATTGGTTAGCTAAGACCAAATGTACCATGCTCATTAACATGGCATTATCAGTACCGGCCTTAATGGGTATCCATTGGTGGGATTTGGCGGCCGTAGTTGTGT